>JANLRI010000603.1:0-2338 GCA_031361565.1 Betaproteobacteria bacterium
ACGCAGGGACTCGATCCGGCCAAAGGCCTGGTTGCCGTAAACGGTGCAAGTGGCGCCGTGGCCGGGCATGCCATCGATATGTTAAGTCGTCTCGGATACTCCGTCATCGCGCTTAGCCGCAAAAGTGGAGCACGCGAGCGCCTATTGGCTTTAGGGGCTGCAGAGGTTATGGGGTCTGTTGTAGACAGCGGCAAACCGCTTGAAAAGGCACAATGGGCCGGGGCGATTGATTCGGTCGGAGGTTCTGCTTTAGACGCGCTTCTTAGAAGCACACAGCCCCTTGGCGTGGTCGTGGCAATTGGCAATGCAGGGGGCAACGCGCTCAATACCAATGTCTTGCCATTTATTCTACGAGGGGTTCGCCTCGTAGGAGTTTCGGTGATGACACTGATTGGCCTTCAGCCGCAGCTATGGTCGCGGCTTTCGGGTGACCTGAAACCCATACGTTTCATTGCCCAAACGCGCACCATTACTCTAAGCGAGTTACCCGCTCATCTTGAAAGTGTTTTAGCGGGCACGGCTGATGGTCGAGTGATCGTCGCCCTCGAGTAAAAGCCCGTGTCACTTTTTCGGGTTTAGCCTTGCAGGGTTGAACCTTGTATAGCTGAGCCTTGCACGGTAATGCGGTGCATCAGGCGACGCGCTCCGTGATAGTCGTTAAGTGCGTAATGCCAGGTTGAACGGTTATCCCAAAAGGCGAGGGTACCCTCACTCCATTGAAATCTACAGCTAAACTCAGGACAACTTGCATGATTAAATAGTGTCTGCAGAAGCGCTTCGCTTTCTAACGCTGTCCAGTCCTCAAATCGGATCGTAAATGCCGAGTTCACATACAGCACCTCTCGACCCGAGTCGGGATGCTTGATCACGACCGGATGCACGACATCGGGCGTCACTTTTGCCGTATTGCCAATGCGGCCCTTGAATTCTGGCTGCTTGTCATATCCCCCTTGCTCACCGAAGACATGCTTGCTGGAATGCACCGCGCGCATAGTTCGCAAGGTGCGCTGAAGCCCTGGCGACAATGCGTCAAAGGCTGCCGCCATGTTGGCAAAGAGGGTGTCGCCACCGGTTGGAGGAGTTTCCCTGGCCAGCAACATGGAACCCATCGCGGGCACGAGATCGTAGCTGTGATCGGTGTGCCATCCGCCCCCAATATTGGTTTTCTGTTCGGGTTCTTTAAGCACTTGGGCAATTTCTGGGTAGCCCGCAACGGCGGCAAAAAAGCGATTGATATCGATCGGAGCCCAACGCTTCGCAAACGCAATATGTTGCTCCGGGGTGATCTTTTGGTCTCTTATAAAGATCACGCCATAGTCGCATAGCGCGGTACGCATCTGCTGCATGGCGACATCACCAACAGGCTTGCGCAAATCAATGCCTTCAATAACGGCGCCAACGCAAGCGGAATAAGGCGTGACTTTTAGGCCTTGTAGTTCATGGTTTCTAGCGTTCATTTGTGGTCTCCTCACTGGAATAATAACGCTAAAGTGCTCAATTGTTGGGCTATAGTCTCGGCTTTAGACATACGCTCTAATGCATCGACCGAGGATTGTCATCCCTATGCCATCGACCCATAGTGCCTATCCTAAACCCCTTGGTGTTTTGCGTAACCGACAAGTCGCGCGCGATATCGCGAGCCTCGATCCCATCGCCGATTGCGAGCTTATCGTGCACTTGTTGTCCAGCTATGAGTTCGGGTTTGATATTGCTCGCATTTTGGAGCTTGCGCTTTTCCACACCTATGGAAGTGTCTCGGTGTCCAAGTTGCTTGATGGCACGCAAGAATTTGCCAAGCATGGGCAGAAGCGTTATGACGACACCCGCCTACTGATCTCGCATTTCATTGAGGATGGGTTCAGCAGCGCCCATGGTCAAAGTGCGATTGCCCGCATGAACAGTATTCATGGGAATTTCCGTATTCCCAACGACGACTTTATTTTTGTGCTGTCGACCTTTATCACCTATCCGATCGATTGGGTGCAGCAATACGGTTATCGCCCAATGACAGAACAAGAAAAGCTCGCTTGGTTTCATTTCTTCCGAGAGGTCGGCAAGCTGATGGGCATGAAAGCGCTTCCCGAGACTCTCCTCGACTTGCGTGCATGGGTGGGGGTCTACGAGAAGCGCGAGCTGGTCTATGCCATCGCCAACCGTCGCGTTGCCGACGCGACCGTTTCGATCTTTGAGGGCTGGTACCCGCTTGGCTTGAAGTGGACGGTCAAGCCCGCGGTGCGGGCGCTTATCCGCGATGATTTACGTGAGGCCTTTGGGTATGCTGCGGCACCAAACTGGCTCAAGGCAGCCCTACCACCCGTTTTGAAACTTAGGGCAAGAG
>JANLRI010000605.1:0-5063 GCA_031361565.1 Betaproteobacteria bacterium
GTCGCATGGCGGTGAATGGACCTTCGACTTGATCAATACCTATGATCAAGCCATTGGCGATATTGCCTGCAACGAGTTCAAGCTCGATTGCTACCCGAACCAGATCGAGGTGATTAGCGCGGAGCAAATGCTGGATGCCTATGCCTCGGTAGGCTTGCCGATTGGCTACCCTCACTGGAGTTACGGTAAGGAGTTCATCCGCAACGAACATGACTATCGCAAGGGAGCGCGCGGCCTCGCCTATGAAATCGTGATTAACTCGGACCCCTGTATTGCCTATTTGATGGAAGGCAATTCAATGCCTCTCCAGGGCTTAGTAATTGCACATGCTTGCTACGGCCACAATTCCTTTTTCAAGGGTAACTACTTGTTCCGGCAATGGACCAGTGCCGACGCGATAATTGACTACATGGTTTTTGCGCGTAAATACGTGATGGATTGCGAAAGTCGCTATGGCCATGAAGCGGTCGAGGAAGTGATTGATGCCTGTCATGCCTTGAGTGATTTTGGTGTAAGTCGCTACCGGCATCCGAAACCGCTTTCGGCGGTGGCAGAGGCAGCGCGTCAGCGTAATCGAGAGGACTACGCCTACAAACGGTACGACGAGATCTGGAGTACGGTCCCCGCCAAGAAAAATCTTCTAGAAACCCAAGATCGAGCCAAGTTCCCAGCCGATCCCGAAGAAAATTTGCTTTATTTTGTAGAAAAGTACTCGCCTAAACTCGCGCCTTGGCAACGCGAGATTGCGCGCATCGTACGCAAGATGGCCCAATATTTTTATCCTCAGGGTCAAACCAAGGTCATGAACGAAGGCTGGGCCACGTTTTGGCATTACACCTTGCTCAATCGGCTCTACGATAAGGGCAAAGTTGATGACGGTTTTATGCTTGAGGTACTCACCTCGCACACCAATGTCATTACTCAGCGTGGCTTTGATGAGCGCGGTTATGGGGGGCTCAATCCCTACGCCTTAGGCTTCATGATGATGAGTGACATTCGTCGTATTTGTGAAAACCCCAGCGCAGAAGATCGGCAGTGGTTTCCAGATATCGCCGGGGGCGATTGGTTCAAGGTTCTGGACTTCGCCATGCGCAACTACAAAGATGAATCCTTTATTGGACAGTTTTTGTCGCCACGAGTCATTCGAGATTTTCATTTGTTTGGCGTGGCCGATCATGTGGAAAACGAGTTCCTACAAATCGACAGTATTCATAACGATGAGGGCTACAGACGGGTGCGCAAGCTGCTGGCACAGCAGTACAATCGCGATAATCAGTTGCCGGACATTCAAGTGGTTAGCTATGAACGCGATGGTGATCGCAGTCTGACCTTGCGTCACCAACTGCACCGTGGTCGCCCACTGAACGATCAGCGCACTGCCGTGATGCACCATCTCTCCAAATTGTGGGGTTTTAAAGTGCGCATGGAAACGGTGAACGAACAAGGTTCGGTTGAGCACTTTGAAGAGGTTGCAGCCTAGCGCTGATCGGCACGGGCCTGTGCCTTAAGTCGTGGAAAGCATTATATTGATCATAGTTGCCATCCGAAGAGGGTTTTATGATCATTGATTGCCACGGCCACTACACGACCCATCCAAAATCACTCGAAGAGTGGCGCAATAAGCAGATCGCGGGCATCAAGGATGCGTCTGTGATGCCTAAGGCATCGGACTTACGCATTAGTGATGATGAACTGCGCGAGTCCATTGAACTGAATCAATTAGCGATGATGAAAGCGCGCGGCAGCGATATGACCATCTTCTCGCCGCGTGCCATGTATATGGCGCATCATGTGGGCGATTTCAATATTTCGGCGACCTGGTCCGGCATATTGAATGAGCTTTGCTATCGAGTGACCAAGCTCTTTCCGGATCATTTCGCATCTTCTGCGATGTTGCCGCAATCGCCGGGCGTAGATACCAAAACCTGTATTGCTGAGATGGAGCGCTGCGTGCTGGAGTACGGCAATGTGGGCATCAACCTGAACCCTGATCCTTCCGGCGGGCATTGGACTTCGCCGCCGCTGAATGATCGCTACTGGTACCCTATCTACGAGAAAATGGTGGAGCTCGATGTGCCCGCGATGATTCATGTGAGCTTGAGTTGCAATGCCTGTTTTCATACCACCGGCGCACATTACCTGAATGGTGACACCACCGCCTTCATGCAGTGCCTAAACTCAGACTTGTTCAAAGATTTTCCAAGCTTGCGCTTCATTATTCCGCATGGCGGCGGGGCTGTACCTTATCACTGGGGACGGTTTCGAGGGCTGGCCCAGGAGATGAAAAAACCGACCCTTGACGTGCATTTGCTGAACAACATTTTCTTTGATACCTGCGTCTATCATCAGCCCGGCATTGATTTATTGAATACCGTGATTCCTGTCAAAAACGTCTTATTCGCTTCTGAGATGATTGGCGCGGTGCGCGGCATTGACCCTTATACTGGCCACCATTATGACGACACCAAGCGTTACATTGAGGCATCAACAATCTTGAGCGATGCAGATCGCCATCAAATTTATGAGGGCAATACCCGTCGTGTTTATCCGAGATTGGATGCAGCATTGAAGGCCAAGGGTAGGTAGATGGATGCTCAGGTGTTTGCCGCCTGGGTTGGTGTGCGGCTACGGAAGAGCCGCCCTGCAAATGAATAATTTTGGAGAACAAAGAGATGGAAATGAATCAATTGGGCATGGTGAAGCGAAACATCGTACGTGCCGATAAAGCGGCGGTTGAAAAATTGTCCCGCTTCGGCGTCGCGACCATCCATGAAGCGATGGGCCGAGTTGGTCTAATGAAAACCTATATGCGCCCAATTTATGCCGGTGCGAAGTGCTGCGGTACGGCCGTGACTGTGCTTCTCCATCCTGGCGATAACTACATGATGCATGTCGTGGCGGAGCAGTTTCAACCCGGTGACGTGGTAGTTGCGGCCTGCAGTACCGATAACGAAGACGGCTTTTTCGGAGATCTGCTGGCGACGAGTTTCAAAGCGCGAGGCGCCGTGGGTCTCATCATCGACGGGGGGGTGCGTGATGTGACTGAGCTTACCGAGATGAATTTCCCGGTCTTTAGCCGTGCCATCAGCGCGAAAGGGACCGTGAAGTGCACTCTCGGATCGGTCAATTTCCCGGTAGTGTGCGCCGGAGCCTTAGTCAATCCAGGTGATGTTGTTATTGCAGATATGGATGGCGTGGTGGTGGTGCCCGCTGCAATCGCCATGCAGGTCGCGAACGCGGCAGAAGCTCGCGAAGCGAACGAGGCCGACAAGCGCAAGAAGCTCGCTACGGGCGTACTGGGGCTAGACATGTACAACATGCGCGAGACCCTGGCGAAGGCTGGGCTGAAATACGTGGACTAAGAGGCTCGGACCAGCTCCATGACCGCATCAGCAAATACTTGTGGCACCTCCTGTGGCATATTGTGACCCACCCCCGGAACGAGCCGGTGTGAGCGCGACCCACTAAAGAGGCGCCCGTGTTGGGCGGCCGATGCTGGCGGCCTCACACCGTCATCTGCACCGTCGAAAGTGATGGTGGGCACAGTGATGGCGGGCTGTAGGCTTAATCGACGCTCAATTTCCGCATAGGCTGGGTCTCCAGGTGCAAGGCCAAAACGGTGACGATAGGACTGGATCACCACGTCGACAAAATCCAGGTTATCAAAAGCGGCGGCGCTGCGCTCAAACGTGGCCTCGTCGAACTCCCAGGTGGGCGACCAAAGCGCCCAGAGCAATTTGCAAACTCCACGTCGATCTTTTGCCAAACCTGCGCGGCCACGCTCGCTATGGAAATAGTATTGGTACCAGAGACTGTGTTCGTTGGCGGGGGTGTCCGGAATCATCGCGCGAGCGATGTTTTGGATGTTATAACTATTGAACGACAGCAGGCCGCTGCAACGCTCGGGCCACAGTGCCGCGACCACACAGGCGGCACGCCCACCCCAGTCGTATCCCGCTAAAACCGCCTGAGGCACATTCAGCACATCCATTAAGGCTAAAAGATCCGCACCGAGCGCCGCCTGCTCTCCTGATCTTGGCGTGGCGTCACTGAGATATCGGGTAGGGCCAAAACCTCGCAGGTAGGGAACGAAGACGTGGCAACCTTGGCTCACAAGAAGGGGTATTACATCGCCGTAAGCATGGATGTCGTAAGGAAATCCGTGCATCAGGAAAACCGGTGCTCCGTCTTTTGGGCCAGCCTCGAAGAAGGCGACATTGAGTGCGCCGGCATTGATAAAACGTAGTGGTTCGAGAGTTTTCAATGGGTAAATCGTCCGTGTTTGATTTGCATATTAGTGCCCAGAATGGCCCTTAGGTTTTTTCACTTGAACTTCGATCTGTTTCACCGGCATGCGCTCGGTCGGCATGGTTTGACCGCCCTCGGCGGCAAAGCGCGCCGGATCAGGCAGTGAACCGGTCCACTCGAAAGCCACTTCGCCGGGTGGATGCTTATACCAACCTGGGTCTTTGTAGTCGCCCGGCTTTTGGTCTTTGCGCACCTTCACCATGCTGAACATACCACCCATTTCGACTGAGCCAAAAGGGCCTGCGCCGGTCATCATGGGCGCGGTGTTTTCGGGGATAGGCATTTCCATCTCCACCATATCGGCCATGCCGCGCTCGCTCATCGCCATGTAGTCGGGAATGAGTTTGGTGATTTGCCTTGCGACTTGGCGGTGATCCACCCCTATCATGGTTGGAACATTATGCCCCATGGCATTCATAGTGTGATGACTCTTATGGCAGTGAAAGGCCCAATCGCCTTCCTCATCGGCCAGAAACTCAAACTGACGCATTTGGCCCACGGCGATATCGGTGGTCACTTCGGGCCAGCGCGCGCCTTTCGGTGTGGGGCCACCATCGGTGCCGGTGACCGTGAACTCATGTCCGTGCAGGTGAATCGGATGGTTGGTCATGGTGAGGTTGCCGATGCGCATACGCACTTTGTCGTTCTTGCGAACCACGAAGGGATCAATGCCGGGAAATACTCGACTGTTCCAGGTCCAGAGATTGAAGTCGACCATGGTCATAATTTTGGGCGTGTAGGCGCCCGGATCGATA
>JANLRI010000648.1:0-4667 GCA_031361565.1 Betaproteobacteria bacterium
GCCGCAGGCCGCACTCGCGAAATTGTTTTCAAGCAGAGTTGAGGATCGCTTTAAGGGGCTTGCGGTGGAATTCAGCGAACACAAAATCCCCGTGCTGCCCGGTTGCTCGGCCTATTTCGAATGCACTACCGAGGCCTGTTACCCGGCAGGGGACCATGTCATCGTAGTGAGCCGGATAAAGCATTTCCGTCACGACGAACAGGCCCCTTTGCTATTTTATGCAGGTGATTTTGCCACCCTGGGCGCATCCTAGTGTGGAACGCCACACTAGTGCGCTGACTCACCGCAATAGTCTGTAGCATTCTGCTGGTGCTGGGCTGCGTCGGCGCCGTTAGCGTGGCAGCGCGTTCACTTCCTTCTCCCATCGGTCAATCAGGCGACGGCGTTCTTTGCTCGCACCATATTTGGCAAAATCGTACTTCACTAAACGCACGGCATCCATCGATTCAATGCGTGCGTCTAAGACGGTCTTTTTATTGGCCGGATACTGCAGTGAATTGGCCTTCGCACCCAGAGCTTGGCCTTGCGGGCTCATCAGAAAATCGTAATATTTGAGGGCCGCTTCCTTGTGCCGAGCGCCCTTGAGTACGGCGATACCGCCGACCTCGTAGCTTGTACCTTCGCACGGAGCGACGGTCTTCACCGGAAAGCCTGCGGAGCGTTCGCTGTCAAAACCAAACATGAAGCTTATGCCGACCCCCACCTCGCCGCGCGCGACCGTTTTCGCCTGGGCCGTGCCGCTGCGGGTGTACTGAGTAATGTTTTTATGGAGCTTCTTGAGATAGTCGAATGCAGCCTCTTCGCCCATCAATTGCACCAGTCCGGCCAGAATTGTGTAGGCCGTGCCGCTTGAGGCCGGGTGAGAGGTTTCGATCTCCCCTTTGAATTGCGGACCAATCAAATCGGACCAACATTTCGGGGCCGGTAATTTCTTTTTCTTAAGAACCTCTTCGTTGTAGCCGAAGCCAATCGCACTGGTGTAAAAACCGCCAACCGCATTACCGCTGCTGGCGTATTGACGTACCGACCAGGCGTGAAGGTCGTTGACATAGCTGGGGCGATAAGGCTCGAGCAAGCCGTCTTCAGCCGCCTGCAAGTATGGATCGCCCGTACCTCCCCACCACAAATCGGTCTTTGGGTTGGCCGCTTCCGCTTTCAATTGGGCGAGTGCTTCACCAGTGGATTTACGAACCTGTAAAACCTTGATGCCGCTGCTGCGCTGAAACTCCTTGGCAGCAAGTTCGCACCAGCCTTGATCGGTGGAACAAAGAGCTACCACTTGCTGTTGTGCGGTGGCGGGTTGAATGAAGCCTGCCAGTGAAAGAGCGAGGATTAGAATGGCGCTTGTCCTGAGACGTACACTCAAACCGAGTTTGATTGAGAGGCCGATATTTTTTGTCATGCTATTCATCATGTTGAAATTTTCCGATCAAGCTTGCCTAAGCGAATCATAGACCCTAAAGAAGGCCCTTTAGCTTCCTCGAAATAGCCGCGAACCGCGCCCCGCCCACCTTGGGCTCAGGTATTCTTCTTTCTTTACCGGATTTTGAACAAATCTAAGTCACTATGATCCCTCGGCTACTGATTGATCGCGCGGCCGTCGTGGCAATTCCGCAAGCACTTGCCTCACCCAACGGATTGGTCAGCACCTTGAGAGATGCCAGCATTCTGATTGATGATGGCCGCATCGTCGCTATTGAATCCGGCAAGGCCGCGGAGCAACTGTTGGCGCGTTGCCGACGCGAGGCCCAGGGCCTGGACGCACTCGATCCTGAGCCCATTGACGAAAATTCTCAATTAAAGAACTTCCAAGCCAGGAACGCCCAAGCCAAAAGCATGGCTCCAATCCCGTTCCGTTGCCTCGATGCGCGTAACCATGTCGTCATTCCCGGTTTGATCAATACCCATCATCACATGTACCAATCGCTTACCCGTGCGGTACCTGAGGCGCAAAACGTCGAGCTTTTTGACTGGCTTAAGGCGCTCTATCCCCTTTGGCGGGGTATTACCCCTGAGATGATCGAGGTATCGACTCAGTTGGCAATGGCTGAGCTCTTACTTAGCGGTTGCACTACCAGCTCCGACCATCTCTACATCTTTCCCAATGGGGTGACCTTAGAGGATCAACTGGCGGCGGCCAAGACCATAGGAATGCGGTTTCATGCCAGCCGGGGCGCGATGAGCGTTGGCGAATCGCAAGGGGGCTTACCTCCGGACAGTTTGGTCGAGCGCGAGAGCGACATTTTGCGCGACATGCAAAGGGTCGCGGAGCGCTGGCATGATCCAAACGAGGGCGCGATGGTTCGCGTGGTGTTAGCGCCTTGTTCGCCCTTTTCAGTCAGCCAGGACTTGATGCGTGAGACGGCGAGCCTTGCAAGAAGCCTCGGCGTTAGTCTGCACACCCATCTGGCCGAGAACGACAAAGACATTGCCTATACGCGTGAAAAATTCAATTGCACCCCTAGCGAGTACGCCGAGCAACTGGCTTGGCTGGGTGAGGACGTATGGCATGCGCATTGTGTGAAACTGGACGAGAACAACGACCCGAGCGGGATGCGCCGCTTTGCCAAAAGTGGTACCGGTGTTGCGCATTGCCCTTGTTCCAATATGCGCTTGGCCTCGGGCATTGCACCTGTGCCGCAAATGTTGGACATGGGGGTCAGCGTTGGTTTGGGAGTCGATGGTTCTGCCTCCAACGATGGAGGTTCCATGATGGGCGAGGTTCGTCAGGCGATGTTGCTCGCCCGGGTCGGTTTTGGCCCGGCGGCGATGAGTGCGCGGCAGGCGCTTTTGCTCGGCACGGAAGGCGGTGCGCGGGTGTTGGGGCGTGATGATATCGGTCGTATCGCGCTCGACAAACAGGCTGACCTTGCACTCTTTCGGCTTGACGATATCGCGTTCGCGGGCGCAGCTCTTGATGAGATCGCGGCCCTGGTGTTTTGTAACGCACCCCGTGCGGACTACACCATCGTTCAGGGCCGGGTGGTCGTGGACGAAGGCCGCTTGGCCACGCTGGAGCTGAAGCCTTTGATTGAGCGCCATCAGAAGTTATCGCGCGCATTGCTGCGAGGAGCGTGCTAGTGGGTTGGGCTTGGCTCTATCCGCTTGCACTGTGCACCAGCGTGGTCGCGTTCTCCGTGCTGATTCCTCGCGTCGCGGTACAGCTTTCTCAAGCGGGCCATAGTGGTGTTGAGGTCGGGTTCTTTTCAATGATTACCTTTCTCGTGGTCTTCCTGAGCACGCCGGTGATGCCGCGTTTGTATCGACGCTTTGGCATCAACCTCGTCTATTGTCTTGGCCTGGTGTTTGACTTGCTTGCCGTGTTGGGTTTCACGAGCCTGCAGCGCTACAATCTACTGTGTCTGACCGCCGTGCTTTCGGGGGTGGGCGCCTGTTGCTTATGGGGGGCAACCGAAACCTTAATTGCCAGTCACGCGCCGGCCGAGCGACTCGGGACCATTACCGGCTTGTACCAAACCATGCTCGGTGGTGTTCTCGCGATTGGCCCTTTTTTGCCGGGTCTTCTGAACCTAAGCAACCTGCAAGTGCGCTGGTTCGTGCTTGTCTCCTTAGGCGTCGCGTTCTTGCTGGTTTTTACCGCAATGAGTTTGAAAGTCAAAGCCGACCTGGGTCATATTGCGCCGGGTGGGCAGGCGAGTTGGAGGCAAATAATTTCGGCGATGCCTGTCTTACTCCTTGCTGCTTTTGTGGGGGGAGTGTTTGAAGCAGGCATTAGTAATGTGGGCTCTGTGCAAACCGCAAGCTTCGGTGTGAGCCAAGATCGGGCGGTGTTTTTCGCTGGGGCGATTGCCTTCGGTAGCTTGGCGATGCAGTGGCCGATTGGCATACTTGCAGATCGCATGTCTTACCAAAAGCTGCTCCGAATAAGCTTGCTGATTCTGGCCTTGAGTTCTGCCTTGGCCTGGGTTGGTTGGCAATCGCTCACCCTTTGGTGGGCGAGCGCTTTGATCTGGGGCGGTGTCGGCGGAGCTCTCTACACTTTGGCGATGATTAGTGTGGGCCATCAGTTTCGCGGGAACAACACCGCCCGCTATGCGAGCGCATCGATTGCGGCCTACACCCTGGGCTGCATCGCTGGGCCTTTCATGACCGGCGCTGCCTTTGATCTTGATCCGCGCCGCGGCGTGACGGCCTTATTGTTTACCGTCGCATTGGCCGCGTTCGTGCTTCTGGAAATCAGGCTTCGCTTAAGTCACTCGAAGTAAGAAGCCTAGCCTCCTCATAGGGTCGCGCGGAACAATGTACGCCGCAGTTGCCGTCATTTCACCTCGTCTTAATGCAACGAATTTGCGACTCACCCCACTAGTGTGGTGACTGACCACATTAACCTTGGATCTTTAGACGCCACAAACCGGGCCATCGGCTAATTCGGAAGTGGCGTTGTTCGTGAGGGCAGGCTTTTTCTGCGCCAAAGCAATACCGTTTTTCACCGAGATAATCTCGGCCACGATGGACACCGCGATTTCTGCTGGAGTACGGCTGCCAATGTGCAGACCAATTGGCCCATGCAGGCGTGCAATTTCTTCTTGGGATAAATCAAACATGGCCATGCGCTCTTTACGGTTGGCGGTGTTCAGCCTTGAGCCCAGAGCGCCAATGTAAAACGCGGGCGACTTCAATGCTTCGAGCAAGGCCATGTCGTCTAG
>JANLRI010000704.1:0-2986 GCA_031361565.1 Betaproteobacteria bacterium
ACGCCAACACCGAATTGAATCTTCATAGGATAGGCATCAAGCATCATGCCGCTGACCCGCAACGCAGTGAAGGTCGCTTACCCCTGTTCGCAAAGCTTCCTGAACTGCTGCCTGAAGAGGATTTGATCGTATTGCCGCGAACTCAGCGCGACGACATAAATCTTGCCCTCCACAACATGACCGTCGAACAGACCACGAAGGCCTTGACCGACGATTTCGATGAGGCGGTTAGTACCGGTGCGCTCGGTTGGTTGAGTGTACATAGTCAAAATTTTCAAGCCAGCGGCAACCTCGCGAAGGCCTTCCCAGAATACCTATCTCACGTCAAAAAGAACAATACCAAGGTATGGGTCGCGTCCGCTGGACAAGTGGCCGAGTGGTGGCGTCAACGCGAAAAATTCAAACTGGACTCCTCCTACAACGGTAAGCGTTTGGATTTTAACGTTACGGTAAGGGGCGAGACTCCAGTGGCGGGTGCTAGCGTGATCGTCATGTTGCCGCAAAAGGGTCTACTTCCCCATGTACTTGGAACGAAAGTTGGCATGGAGATGCCTACGGTTACCTTGCTTGATGAGTATCGGGCTTTACTTGTTTTTAAAACGCTGAGCCCGGGAAACTATGGCTATCAGACCACTTTTGCCCCTAAATAGTCCGAAATGCTAAGAGATGATTAAGTTCTATTACAACCTTTCCCCTGACCCGATGAAGGTTGCACTCCTGCTCGAAGAAATGAACTTGCCCTACGAGTCATTCCCGGTCGATACCCGCAAAAAGCAACAGTTCTTACCGGTGTATCGGAGAGTGAATCCCAATGCCAAAGTGCCCGCCATCCAAGACGGCGATGTGACTGTTTTCGACAGCAACGCAATCCTGCTTTACCTCGCTGATCGAGAGGAGCAGTTCGTACCGCTCCCTGGCGACGGTATCGCCCGAGCAAAGGCTTTGTCGTGGCTGATGTTTATTGCGACCGGCATTGGACCTTCATCATCGCAGTCAATCCATTTTCGCTACGTGGCCGATGCTGACAACGATTACGCGCGGGCGCGGTACGATTTAGAGGCCCATCAGGCATGGACGGTGATAGAGCAACGACTAGCCACACATACCTTCATTTTAGGGCAGGAGTATTCGATCGTTGATATGGCTCTGTGGGGTTGGTCCAGACTTTTGCCCTATGTCTTGGGGACGGGTGAGGCGACCTGGACGCGCTATCCAAATGTGAAGCGCCTCACCGATTTAATTCAGGCGCGCCCGGCTGCGGCAAGGGTTGAGGGACTGAAGACTAAACACAGTTTTAAAGTTGCGCGCCGTTATCGCCCTGAAGCGTCCGCTGCCATCTAGGGTGGCTCCGCACACTCAAGTGCCTACATCGCTTTTCGAAACGTCAGGTTGTAGCGATAGCGTTCGCCCAGGTTGGGCTGTTTAGGAAGCGGTCGTACCCCGTGAAAGCGCAAACGCGATAGTCCGCCCCACACCATGACGTCCCCGTGTTGCAGGCTCACCGAACGAACCGGGTCTTGGCGATGCAGTCCCCCAAGGATGAACCTACACGGCTCGCCGATTGAAACCGAGACAATTGGCTGAGTATGGTCCAACTCGTCTCGGTCTTGATGCAGGCCAAGGCCAGCACCCGGGGCGTATTGATTGATCAGGCACGCGTCGGGAGAGAATTCTGCCCAGCCAACACTGCGGGCGGCTGACTGAGCGAGTTCTAGAAAACGCCTGGGCATGGCTGGCCAGGGATTGCCGCTGATGGGATCGACCGAAGAGTAGCGGTAACCACTCGCGTCGCTGGTCCAGCCGAGTTGGCCGCAATTGCTCATGGCCACGGCCATACGCTTGCCGCTCGGAACGATCAGATGGCGAAGCGGTGCAGACGCGATGATGTTGGCAATGTCGTCCACCAAGGGCAGCTCTCGCGAGAATCCTGGCAGAAGCCAAAAATCAATTTCCAATTCGAGGGGTGAGGACGCAAAAAGCATTTTGGATGTGTTTGATGTGAAGCTAGACCTGGGTCTTTTTTCGATCGCTCTTTTGGTTCATTCTACATTTGGGTGTATTGTGGGTCGATTCATGCTCGATCTCGTGCGCGAATTCTCTATGAAGGCCCTTTCTCATTAGCACTCCCAAACTTCAAGCCAGCGCCCTACCTAGCCGCAAAGATCAAATCGATGCCGTACTCCTCAAGCTCGCGGGTGTCAGCGCGAGAAAGATCAATGGTCTCGACGCTTATTTTGTAAACGACAAAATGTTCGCCTGTATCAGCGGCAGCGGCGTTGGCCTGCGCTTAGCGGTTGCGAGCGCGGTTGAGCTTCAGTTTTCAAGAGCGAACGTAGTGCCGTTTCGCCCGAGTGGAATGCCGAGCACCCGGGAGTGGATACAGATCGACCGAGAGGACGCTTCAGAGTACGAGAAGGACCTCGCCCTGTTCCAGGCTTCGGTGGACTTTGTGAAAGCCGCTCGGTCGCGTTAGTGACACCAAACTGCCCTCGATTTTCGACAGTCTCGCTTTCAAGCCTCCCGCCGGGCTACGCCCTGTTCATTGAAGTAAACGATTGGGGCCATTAAGGCGGTCATGGCCTCCTGCATGGCCGCGAACACATCCCAAGTGGAGGCCGCAAATGAGAATTGCCCTTGTTGGGAAATCGTATCGATGACGCCTCGACCACCAAAAGGATCGACGAGCAAAACAGCCATGCCCGCATCGGTGAGTGCATTGGCATGCAAATGCATCCAAGGGTTCACACCGCCCGAGCCAGGAATTGCTCACGAATCTTTGCAGACTGCATGGCGATTTGAGTCTCTTTGGCGTAGCGCTCCACTTTATCTGCGGGCATGCTTGCTTTCGCGTAAAGGGTGTTCCAGCCCGAGGCGCTGATGTTCACGCCCGCCTCTTTAAAGGTCGGGAGTCGGCCAATAAGCGCGCCGCCCGATCAGAGGAGCCGCCAGGCGGAGAGGGCACAACGATGCGCAGAGTGTTGTCCTG
>JANLRI010000718.1:0-3744 GCA_031361565.1 Betaproteobacteria bacterium
GCGGCGGTGATTTCCTTGAGCAAACCTGCGGTCTCGAAAGCCATTTCGCGCGACTCAATCACACAAGGCCCAGCGATCAAAAACAAGGGCTGATCCAAGCCCGCCTCAAACCCTGCTAGACGCACTCTTGGAAAAATCATGAAACGCTACGTGATCCGATAGAAACAACATTGCCTGAGGGGGTCGCGGAAGATGCGCCCGCATGGCGTCGCTGCGCCTTTTCCATGGCCGCTTTGACGTAGGAGATAAACAATGGATGCCCGTCGCGCGGCGTTGAGGTGAACTCAGGGTGAAATTGCACACCAAAAAACCAAGGATGGATGGACTCGGGTAGCTCCGCAATTTCAGGTAAAAGCTCGCTCGGTGTACGTGCACTAATTTTCAGCCCGGCCGCTTCTAACTGATTGACATAATGGTTATTCACCTCATAGCGATGACGGTGGCGCTCATTGACTGATTCGCCGTAAATCTTGGCCGCCAGGGTTCCTGGAGCCACTGGACAACGCTGCGCCCCCAAGCGCATCGAGCCGCCCAGATTCGTATTTTCGTCACGTTTTTCGACCTTGCCGTCTCGGTCGAGCCATTCCGTAATTAAACCCACGACGCGATGCGGCGCATTGGGGTCAAACTCCGTGCTATTGGCCCCTTTCAGGTTGCATACATGGCGAGCAAATTCAATCACCGCCAGTTGCATACCGAGACAAATACCAAGATAAGGAATTTTGTTTTCGCGAGCATAGCGAATCGCTTGAATCTTGCCTTCTGTGCCTCGAATACCGAAACCACCAGGCACCAAAATTGCATCATATTGATCCAATTCCCTAGGACCATCAGATTCAATTTTCTCAGAGTCGATATAGTCGACGATGACACGGCATTTGTTGTGCATGCCGGCATGGGTGAGCGCTTCCGAGAGTGACTTATACGACTCAGTGAGGTCCACATATTTGCCGACCATGCCGATGCGAACCTCATGCTCAGGGTGCTGCCAGGAATCCACCAGGCGATCCCATACCGTCAAATCGGCCTGGGGTAAATCGAGCCGCAGAATATTGCAAAGCAAGTCGTCCACACCTTGCTCATGCAACATGCGGGGGATTTTATAAATACTGTCAGAATCCCAGACTGAAATCACCGAATCGAGCTCCACATTGGAGAACATCGAAATTTTGGCGCGCTCGTCCTCCGGAATACGGCGATCCGCTCGACAAAACAATAAATCGGCCTGAATGCCAATCTCGCGCAGTTTTTGCACAGAGTGCTGGGTCGGCTTGGTTTTGAGCTCACCGGCAGAACCGATAAAGGGCACCAAGGTGAGATGCACGAAGCAAAAATTGCCGCGCTTTAACTTCAAGCTCATTTGGCGGGCAGCCTCAATAAACGGCAGCGATTCAATATCGCCAACCGTACCGCCGATTTCTACAATCGCCACATCAAACTTGCGTGCCGGATCAGGATCGCCAATGCCAGCGCCTTTCTCGACAAAGGCCTGAATTTCATTGGTGATATGGGGAATGACTTGCACGGTTCTTCCCAAGTACTCGCCGCGGCGCTCCTTCTTAATCACTGACTCATAAATTTGGCCGGTGGTGAAGTTGTTGTACTTGCGCATCTTGGACGAGACAAAGCGCTCGTAGTGACCAAGGTCAAGATCGGTTTCGGCACCATCCTCAGTGACAAACACCTCACCATGCTGAAACGGACTCATCGTACCGGGGTCAACATTAATGTAGGGGTCTAATTTTAGAAGGGTGACACGCAGGCCGCGCGACTCTAAGAGTGCAGCCATCGAAGCTGCGGCGATGCCCTTGCCTAAGGAAGAGACCACGCCGCCAGTGACAAAGACAAATTTCGTCATGAAAGCCTAGCTGGTAAAGATGAATTATACCTTTCTCTGCCAATCGAGCTTGAGAAGCGCCTCGCCGCCACCAGAATCCGCACGTTCAAGCTGCAAAGCACCTCCCAAACCTTCAGCTTTTTGCTTTAAAGATTTCCAATGATGGCCGGGGCTGCGAGCAGGCGGGCCACCGTCGTCGATCACCTGTAAACGCATTTCTTTATGGTTGCGACTCATTGAGATTACGACCAGCTTGGCGCCGCCGAGGTTAACGGCGCGATCAATCGCCGCTTCAGCGACGCGCTGCGTAAACGCCTCAATCGGCGTATCGGGAAAACCAAACTCAGAAGCTGTGGGCGGGTCACACATAAACTCAAAACGAATATTAGGCTCTTTGGCCCGCCATTCCTTGGTCAAGCGATCCATGGATTCAAACAGTCCATGAATGTCCGGGTCGGCCTTCCTCAGGGCCAATAACATGCCCTTGACCTCGGACTGAAGAGTATCCGTACTACGTAGGCCGATTCGGGCCAGTTCGGCCAATTGAGGATCTTTTTCTTGAAGTCGATTAGCTAAAGTGCTCAGCAAGCTATTCAAAGTGGAGGCCAACATACTCACGTCGCCCTCCAGCTTTTCGACGACGCGATTGCTGAGGGAATGTACTTCTTGCTCAAAATCCAAAGCGAGACGATGTGCCGCTGCAAGCTCTTGTTCTAGATGCAAAGAGGCCTGAATCGCCTCATCTCTTAGCTTTTCAGAGGCGGGTCGCGCCGAGAGGGGTTTTGCGGGCTCTGGTGCAGGTTTAGATTTAGAACTCATAGGACCTTGCGCTACCTAAAAACTTAAGAAAAAATACCCTCAATCGGCAGGCGCACATGGTCAATGACCTTAGCCCGAACAATTTTCGCACCGCCGCGAGCATATACCGTTTTCAGCGAGTGTGTCGGTGACATTTCTATCATTTTGAATAAAGAGCGATAGGAATACATTGATATCCGCGGAATCGCACTCTGCGGTCCCGGATGGGGTCCGCCACCAGTTCCATGCGTGGAAAGCGCTCAAGTAAGGCCCGAATCGCAATCCGTGCTTCCATACGCGCGACATTCATGCCGACACAGGCATGATCACCATGCCCAAACGCGAGCTGCTTATTGGGTTTCCGTGCAATATCAAAATCATCAGCTTTTGGAAACTGCACCTCGTCGCGATTCGCCGAGCCCACGCCGAGGGTAATAAGACTACCAGCAGCCATTGCGCAGCCAGCAATATCCGCCCCCTTCAACAAGCGCCGGTTATTGAGCTGAACCGGGCTCTCGAAACGCAAGATCTCTTCAATCGCCGGGTTGATCAGCCCAAAATCGGCGCGTAGTTTGCGCTGCTGTTCTGGAAACCTATCAAGCAACACCGTACCGTTGCCGATGGTGTTACTGGTCGTTTCATGCCCTGCGTTCAACAGAAAAATACAGCTATGAATCAACTCCTTGGCGCTCAGCCTCTCCACAACAACCCGGCCATCGGCGCAAGTCTGCATTTCCTCCCCCAAGATCAAGCGCGTCAAAACATCCTCGTCGGGAAGGCCAGGATGCCTGCGGCGATCCGCAATGAGTTCTTCAAGGTAAGCTGAAAATTCACTTACCGCCTGATTGCCGACCCGCTTGACTTGATCGGAGATCACTGGCTCCAGCGCACCCAAAATCGCTAAGGACCAGGCTCTTAGCGGTCCACGATCAGCATGCGGTATGGCCAAGAGATTACCAATCACTTCGACCGGAATGGCTGCCGCAAAATCGGCCACCAAATCCAGTTCCCCCTGGGCCCGCATTTTGTCCTGCATCGCGTCCAGTAAGCGAGTCACCAAGGATTGAACATCCGGCTCAATGCGATTGATGGCGCGCTGATTGACGGCA
>JANLRI010000719.1:0-11908 GCA_031361565.1 Betaproteobacteria bacterium
GGCGGGCGCTGTCACCACAATGCGATATACGCCCACAGGTGCGCCATCCAGAAGAATGTACTGATAGATACCGGAGCTTCCAGTCGTTTGTTCAACGTTGCCCGCACCGCCGAGCAGATGTTCGGCGGGATTAAAGCCTGGCGGGCCTTCGAAGCGAACAATAGCGCCGGGCACTGGCTGTCGGGTGACCGAATCATAAATCACACCAGAAGGGTCGAGACGCAGGTTTTGACGAACCACATTCAAGCCAGGGGTAAGGGTCAATCCAGTGATTGCACCTTTGGACACCACCCCAGTCGAGGTCGGGTTTGGCTGCCCGATCTCGCCGTTCACCGGTGAGCCGGCCACCGGCGTACTGCCTTCGGGATAGCGGAACATCAGTTTCAAGGACGATCCAGGTGCCAGGTTATTGAGCGTGTACACACCATCGGATGCCGTCAATGTACGTGCCACCACAACGCCAGCACTATCGAGTAGCTCGACAATCATTCCAACACCGGGGGGCTCGTTGGAGTCCCTCAGGCCATTGTGGTTAAGGTCAAACCAAGCGTAGCCGGTAATCGAGGCACTGGCACCCACCTGAACGGTATCGCTTGCTAAGTTGTTGGTGACGGACGTAGAAGCCTCACCACCGCCTGAAACGGAGGCACGATTAGTGACCGAAGTAGCGCCGAGCGAAGCTTCGGGCCGCACCGAAATCACCAAGGGGTTGATGATCTGTTGGCCGCTAGGGATCAGGGCCGGATTTTGGCAACGCACAGTCTCACCAGTGAGGGTGCTGGCATTGACAGGAGTTACGATGCTGCAAGCCCAACCGTTTGCGCCACCGGCAGGAAGAAGGGCAGCCTCCACAATCATGCCAAAGGGCATGGTGTCAGTGACCACGACCGGGTCAGTTGTGGGACCACTGCCGATATTGCTGACATCAAACAGGTAGCGGCCACGCACGCCTACCGAGAACGCCCCGCTATTGCGTTTAACCATCACCAGGTCAGGTCCGTCGGACAGCACACGATAGTAGGTCGTATTGTTGCTTGCGCCCGACTGCGAGCCGATACCATCTTGATAACTCACTGCAACCGCATTGCTTGTTTTTGCAATACCCGGCAAAAGACCGGCCTTGACGTCAACTTTGAAGTTCAGCACGCCCGAACTGCCGGCCGGTACCGAAGTAATTACAGCCGACACTGTAGTCACGGCGCTCGTGCCCGCACCTACTGTTGAAGCAGAGTAGTTAATACCCGCCGCGTCTCCACCAGGCGCGTCGCTTAGTGCCTGGCCCTGCCAATTGCCCGAACCGGCCACGTACTGCAATCCGGTCGTGTCATAGACCGGAGCGGCATTTGGAGCGCCGATAATATCCGTAAGCGTCACGGCGGTTGCGGTTGAATTGCCGATATTGCTATAGGTTAAGCTAATGGTCAGCCCAGCATTGGGCGATGGCCCCGCGGAGACGGAAAAAGCCTTGCTGACCACCACAATCGCATTGTTGGTAATCGTCACAGTATCGACATTCGTTTGCTGTGAGGCGCCACCGGATGAAGGTGCCGCAATGACGGTGAAGCGATCTTCTTGAGAAAGACTGGCGCTCGCTGGAACTTTGGCGATGGCCAGAAACTGAAAGGTTTCACCAGGCTGCAACACGGGGGTCACTGTGAGCGGTGTCGTCGAGTCGGCGACACCATCACTATTGGCATCGGCATACAACTGCACCGAGCTAAATGCGAAGGTTCCGGGATAGCTATCCTGAAGCAAAAGCGCAAAGCTCTCTGCTGAATTACCAGTGTTGATAATCGCATGTTGAAATCTGACGTTCGCTCCTTGAGCAGACGTTAAATTTTGAGAATTCTGGAGCGTAAAGGCGACTGATCTTGCAACCGGTGCCGTGACTAAATTGGAATCAAGCCTTTCGGTGCGACCGCTGGCGGTATCGACATAGGTCGCGCTGGCTTGATTGTTGATCGGAAATCCGACCGCGGGACCCGCATTGGCCTGCGGTAGGTAAATAGCGGCGGTCAGGCCTAGCGTAAGGGGCAGGCTTCTGGTAAATCCTGTGCTCACCTCTCTTAAAAAACATTTTGCCCGCGCAACAAGGCGCAGGCAAGTGCTTGATTTAAGGAGACTGTACAACGGGGCTTTCACTGCCTATTTTTCTTTTTTCGAACCAGGAATCAAACCGCACCCAGGGCTCGCTTCTTTTTGTAGAGAGCCGCTGGGTACAAGTCAATTTAAGGATTAATACGAACACCGAAGGTCACAACCACAGTGGCTAGCGGGGCGAGGTTGCCCACGGTGGCTTGGACCGTGCCTGATGTGCCATTGGTCGGTGCAGTGACAGTGCCGACGGTAGTGGTCGCAGGAGCCGTACCAGCACCATTGTTGTACACCGTGGCGGCGGGAGTCGAGTCCGAGATGATCAGACCAGACACCGCTGCGGTGCCATCATTGGTACCTGTGATGCGGTAGCGGATACATGCCCCTGGAATCGCTCCTGTCGTAATGTTCGACAAGGTGTAGGCGGTTTCAGGAGTGCCGTCACAGTTTGCATCCAAGGCTTGCTCTTTCACCAGACGAACCTGGCCCGCAATGACGGTCGTGGTATCGGTCGCGGTCACGATGGCTGGTGCAGCAGCGCCATTGACCGTGCCCGTCGTTGTCACCGTCAGTGAGCTCGTATCGACCGCACCCAAGGCTGCCGAGGCAGGGGCAATGATCTTGACGAACAGTCGGGCCGTTTCACCAGCATCCAAACCAGCGGCCGTCGAAGCACCACCGGTTCCTCCGGTCAATTGGGAGAGGTCGGAGACAACGGGGTCATTCACATCGAGAATGCCGTCATTGTTCTTATCCCAATAAACAATGACGCTCCAGCCCGACACCGCGCCACTCAGCACATCCGTGAGAGCGACTTGGCCAAGGGTTGCCCCTTCGGACACGTTACCGTTGTTGGTCACTTGATGCGTATACACCACCGAGCCGCCTGGGAACACTTGACCCGTGTTGTTTGGGCTGATGCTGAGGCTACGCAAGGTGTTTACAACGACCGCGTCTGTCTTACGGTCCAGTGCACCAGTGGTCGGGGACTGAGCACGGAAGTACAAGTTTAGTCCTGGAGCGGGTACGGCGGCGGCACCTGCAGGCACACTCACCACAGCGCAAGCCGTGAAGTTTGCACCGGCTAGTACTAGGCCAGTATTGGTAATCGCCGAACCTAAACTTGAGCAATCACCGGCTCCGCCATCGGCACGGAAGGTCACTGCCCAACCTGCTGGCAGAGAGATAGATGCAAAGCTGCTATCCGTACTTGCACTGAGATTGTAAGTATCTGACACGCCGCTAGTGTTGTTGACCTTCAAAACAAAGTTAGTCGTAGCACCAGGGTTGACGGACTGAGTAGTCACTGGAGATCCCTCAGGACCAGCGCCCGTACCTGCTGTGTTGGCGGCACCGTTACGCAAGTCCACCGTGCTGCTGGTGATCAAGGTCAAAGTGTCGGTAATGGTGTCTGACACGGCAGGGTTCAGCTTCGAGGTTGCCGTCTTCGTAACTGCGTATGGGCCACCTACTGCGCCCGCAGGTAAGGTCGCTTTCAACACCACCAAATAGCCGCATCGGCCATTGACGGAATCGGCAACAAAACCGTTCGCTGGAGTACAAGTGGCATCGTTCGTTGCAGGAATGAGGCCTGTGTCCACCGTACTATTGCCATTGGTGTCAACCAGTGGGGTGGTCCCGTTGGATTTGAACAGTTGGAAGGTTGTACCGGCTGGGAAGTTATTGCCCGGCGCACCTACGGTCGGTAGCGTCATGTCAAAACTGTCGGGGCCGTTTCCACGGTTCCATACATAGTTGTTGAAAGCGATCGTTGAGCCTTGAGTCGCCGATGCAATCGCGGCGGGGTCGGTAACGACGGTGCTGTCGGTTGCCGAACCATTGCCATTTACTGCTGCGATTTGATTCACCGCGAAAGGAACAGTATTCGACGAGCTTCCTGTCGTAGTCGTGTTGGCAGGCGTACATCCTAGCGGTACTTGAGCAACGCCATCGTTATAACAAAGCTTGGCCGTGTTATTGATGGTGGTCGGTGCGGCATTGGCTGCAACATTGACCTGGAAAGTCAAAGTACCAGAGTTGGCCGCTGGTACCGAGGCGATCACCGCGGTTAGCGCGCCGACTGTCGTCACCCCCATGTCATAGGTAATGCCCGCTGGGTCGGCCGGTGCTGCGCCGTCCGTCAACGCCGTTACACCCGAGCCACTCCAACGCGCACTGCCTGCCACGTAGGTCATACCTGCCGGAATCACGTCGGCCAAGACGACGCTAGTGGCTGTGGCGTTACCAGTATTAGAATAGGTCAGGGTATAGGTGTAGGGACCACTTCCTGGGTTACCGCTGGGCAAGCTGATACCCTTGGAGACATTCACTACCGCGTTACCGGTGACGTTGACGGTATCAACGTTATTCACCGTGACCGCTGGGGTGAATTGGCTCGTTGCCGTTAAAGTCACTGAGGACGTTTGGCCAGATGTCGCCGAGCCCGGCACAGTGCCTTGAACCACGACGCAATAGTTTGTACCGGCGGCCAATGGGCCGACTGTGGTGATCGCCGTGGTGTTGTCTGCAACGCCGTCGCAATTCGCATCAGGGTAAACCACCAGCGAAGAGAGTGTTAAGCCGCTGGTATTGGAGACGCCGACGGTGAAGGTATCGGTACCGTTACCGGTGTTAGTCAAGGTGTGGGAGAACGTAACTGGTGAGCCCGCTGTTCCAACTTTGGTTTGGGTATTGGTCAGGGTAAGGGCTGCGACCTGTTGTACGATCGTGGTCACCGTATTTGAGGTTGCCGTACGGGTCACCGCCGAGGCGTCCGTATAGGTTGCGGCGGCTTGGTTACCAATCGGGGTGCCCGCTGGTGGCGCCGCGATCGCCAAGGAACTCGCAACAAACGCGCTCGTGGCAAAAGCTGCTAACCCTAAGGCTAGTCTTTTGAAATTCATAGGTTTAAACATGGTCGATTCTTCGGAGTGAGATGGGGTCGAATGGCTCTTCGGTATTCTTATTTGCTTGCGACTCTTTCAGTGACCCGCTCTACCCTTGCTCGGGCCGAGAACGACACGGATTTACCGCCTTGCAGTTGGTCAACTGTCCAACGCAAAGCGCGGTATTGGGATAAGGGCACTTCCTTAAGTGTTTCTTGTCCGTCGGCGGCCTTCACCAAGCGCTTGATGGGCATGGCCTCGAAACGATCACCATCCAGGCTGGCCTGTGCTGCCTTGGGTAGATCAGCGGAGGCCATGTACTCCAGTCCTTTTGGGATCGGAAGGGTGACGACCAGGTTATTGGCGGGTGTCGCGCCTTTGTTGCTGTAGCGCACCCGGTAAAGCAGAGTGTCGCCTGGGCTAACCTTGTCGGCAGATGCCAGGGACTCGTTCCCGTCAACCATGACGATTCGGTTTTGTTCAAGAGTGCCTTCAACTTGGGCGCCCTCCGTTTTTGCAAAGGTACTTGCGCTTGCAAAGACCATCGCGGCGCTAAACGCCGAGGCAAATGCTGCCTTTCTGATTTGATCTAGTTTCATTTTTAACCCACACTGATCTGTCAATCAAGACGGCGGTCCCACTCTGGTTCGCCATCGCCACGACCCCCCAAGCCATAGATTTCGCTACAGTTTTTTGCACGAAATTTGGGCAGGAAGACTTAGGGTTGACTGTAGATTTCTTTTTGCCTGGCGGGTTGTTGGTCCGTCGGGTGGGGTAGACCGCTCAGCAGTGTTTTGTCGCAATGTGGCGAATTGCCGAGTGGCAATTGTGAAAAATCATTAGGTCCGTGCAGGCGCTTGCCGCCATTAACCGCACCTGGCCTATTTTTGGCTTTTACGACCCGCACTCACTCGCGCATGACCAGCGAGATCAACTCGGGTCTCAATATTGAGATAGCCATGCTCGCTGAACAGGGTTTGAATCGCCTCGGCTTGATCGTATCCATGCTCCAAGAGCAAGCGCCCCGACGGCTTGAGGAAGGTGGTCGCCTCGGCAATGATTTGCGTCATGGCCTGGAGGCCAGACACTCCACTGCTTAAAGCCTGGGTAGGCTCGAAACGAAGATCCCCTTGGGACAAATGCGGATCGCCAAGGCGAATATACGGGGGATTACTGACAATCAGATCAAAACGGAGGCTTGGGTCGATTGGATCAAACCAGCTTCCTTGAAGAATGTTCACTTTAAGTCCGGAGAGTTGAAAAGCACTCAGCTGGAGAACGTTACGGCGAGTGAACGCAAGGGCTTCAGGCGAGAGATCGACCAGTGTCATCTGCGCAAGTGCAAGCCCGAGACGCTCGGCCTCAAGGGCCAATGAGAGCCCGACACAGCCGCTGCCGCAGCCCAGATCGAGTGCACAAAAGTCAAGATTTGTGGGGTCCGCCCGCAAAAGCTCGAGCCCCCAATCGACTAAAAGCTCGGTTTCTGGTCTTGGGATGAGTACTCCGGGGCCCACGCTAAAGCTTCGTCCATAGAACTCTTTGGCCGCGAGCAGATAGGACATCGGTTCACCGTTGCGGCGCCGGAGGTAAAGCGCTTGAGCCGCAATGGATACTTCGATAGGCGCCGTTTCGTCTCCATGCGCAAGCAGCCAAGACCTGTCTTTTCGAAGAACATGGGCGAGCAGAACTCGCGCTTCAACGCGCGACAGCAGACTTTCAACCATCAGTTCATCATAGGACCTGGAAAGGGGCTTAGGCTGAGCGGGCATAGGCTGGGAAGCCCTAGGTGTCAGCCAAAGCAGCCAACTGTTCGGCCTGACGAGCCGCCACCAAGGCGTCGACAATTTCGTCCATTTCACCGTCCATGATGCGCTCAATTTTGTAAAGCGTCAGGTTGATACGATGATCAGAAACACGACCTTGAGGGAAGTTATAAGTGCGTACTCGCTCCGACCGATCTCCGGATCCGATGAGCGATTTTCGGTGAGCAGACTCTTTAGCTGAGCGCTCACTATCAATCTTATCTTTGATCCTGGCAACCAGCACTTTCATGGCCTTGTCTTTGTTGCGATGCTGAGAACGGTCGTCCTGGCATTCGGCCACAATGCCGGTGGGTAGGTGGGTAATTCGCACCGCTGATTCAGTTTTATTAACGTGTTGTCCGCCCGCCCCAGACGCCCGGTAAACGTCGATACGAAGCTCATCAGGATTGATAGCGAGTACTGCCTGTTCATCAGCCTCAGCAAGTACAGCAATGGTGCAAGCCGAAGTGTGTATTCGCCCCTGCGTCTCAGTGACCGGAACACGCTGCACCCGATGGCCTCCCGATTCGAACTTGAGTTGCGCAAAAACGCTTTCCCCTTCAACCCGAAAAATCACCTCCCGATAGCCGCCGAGATCGGAAACGCTTTCAGAAAGTAACTCAGTCCGCCACTTTTTGCGTTCGGCAAAACGCAGGTACATTCGGAGCAAGTCACCGGCAAAAATCGCTGATTCGTCGCCTCCGGTGCCGGCACGAATTTCCACGATGACGTTGCGGTGATTGTCCGGATCCTTAGGAAGAAGTAAGCGCTCAAGTACCACAACCTCGCGCTCCATAACGGCTTGGCAGCGGACCATTTCTTCTTCGGCAAACTCCGACATTTCAGGATCTGAGCGCATCTTCTGCGCTTCGTTGAGATCGGCAGCGGAGTGCCTCCAAGTGATCAAGTGATCCACATATTGAGTCAGCTCCGTGTGCTCTTGATTGAGCTGACGAAACATTGTCATATCTTTCGCAGCGTGCTCGCTGGACAGAAGCTGATTGACTTCGGCTAGGCGCAGCTCGTACTGCTCGAGCCTAGCCCGCATGGAATCTTTCATAGGGATCTCTAATTCTTCTTCGGGGAGATTTTTTCTGGAAGCAATAGCTCGACCAAGGCATGGGGATCCACTTGGTCGGGTTGCTGAAGCATGAGGGAGGGTCCATGCAAGAATTTGGCACTTAGCGTGTTAGCCATTTGTTCGAGAACCGCTCCTGGATCGGCGCCCTGCTCCAGCAGCTTTTTTGCCTTGAGCACCTCGCTCGCACGCAGGCTTTGGGCGCGCTCATGTAGTAGCCGAATGGCCGGTACACCTTCCCGGGCACTTAACCACTGCATGAAGCCGGACACTCTTTGATCAATGATGGCCTCTGCTTGCGTAACAGCAGCTTGTCTTTGTTCGACTCCAGCGCGAACAATCCGGCCCAAATCATCTACCGTGCTTAGAAACACGTCATCAAGCTTTGCGACTTCCGGTTCAATGTCGCGCGGCACGGCCAGATCAACCATGAGCATCGGGCGGTGCTTGCGGGCCTTCAAGGCACGGGCCACCATGCCCAAACCAATAATCGGCAGGGAACTTGCCGTACACGAAACAATAATATCGAAATCACCCAAGCGCTCAGATAGCTCAGACAGGTGAATCGAGTCTCCACCGACCTTTTGGGCGAGCTTTTGACCGCGTTCTGAGCTGCGGTTGGCAATCGTCATCGACCTCGGCTTTTGCGCGGCAAAGTGGGTTGCGGTGAGGTCAATCATTTCGCCCGCGCCGACAAACAATACCCGACAGGCTTCAATATTCTCGAAAATTCGCTTAGCTTGTTTGACTGCGGCCGCAGCCAGCGAAACCGATTGAGAGCCGATCTCCGTGGTGCTGCGAACTTCCTTGGCAACCGCAAAAGTACGCTGAAAGAGTTGATGAAGATGAGTCCCCAAGGCGCCTGCTTGCTGGGCCATGCGGGCCGCGTCTTTCATTTGGCCTAAAATTTGAGGTTCACCGAGCACCATCGAATCTAGCCCGGAAGCGACCCGAAAAGCGTGGCGAACGGCCAAATTGCCAGGTAGGACATAGAGGTGATTTTGAAGCAGGTCTGGACTCACGCCATGATGACTGCAAAGCCAATCCTCGACCGCCCGTGTAAGTGCTTGCTCATCAGGGCTAGCTGTATAAATCTCGGTGCGATTGCAAGTCGACAGAATAGCGCCCTCTGGAACAAGACGCGGCAACTTGCGCCTTAAGTCAAGCAGAGCGTCATTGATCGTCTCCATTGGAAACGCCACCTTCTCGCGCAGCGCGAGCGGTGCAGTGCTGTGGTTAAGACCGAGCGCAAAAATGTTCAATGGGTAAAGAGCCCTAATTCGGGCACAGGCTTCTGTGAAGTTATTGGGCGAATTATATCGACGCGGGCACAGTAAAGGTGAAACATGCCCCGCAGGGGGTCAAATTCCTCACGGTGATGCTGCCCCCGTGACGTGCCACGACCAGGCGGACGAAGGCCAGGCCTAAGCCCGCTCCTATCGAGTCACTGGCTGGGCTCATCGCCCCTGAGCCGCGCACATAGGGTTCGAAAATCTTGTCGAGGTCTTGGTCCAAGACACCCGGCCCCTGATCACTCACCTCTAAGCGCCAATCATTCGCTTCGGCAAAAATGCTTATCGTAATGCTTGCTCCTGCCGGGCTGTACCTCAGGGCATTCTCAACCAAATTGGCGAGTGCTCGTCGATAAAGGGTTTGGTCAATCTGAGCCCAAAATGGCCCCTCTCCCTTCACATCGATGCGGATTTTTTGGGGCTCCGCCTTGAGCCAAAAACTATCAACAACCTCTGTACAAAGCTCGAACATATCGGTATCGTCCCGACGCAAATCCTTATGTTCAGCGCGAGCCCATTGCACATAACTCTCGGCGAGATTCAACCCGCGCCTTGCTTCCAGCTCAATGGTTTGCGCCCAAGCTTCGTGCTTGGTTTCACCCGCTTGCGTTAAAGCACTCAGGATGGTGACCTGAGGGGAGCGAATGTCATGAGTCAAGAAGGCCAGCATTTGCTCGCGCTCGCGCTGCACCGCCTTAATCCGGGTAATGTCCACGAACTGCACCAGCCACAATCGCCAAGGATCACCAAGAGGTTTTGCTTCAATCAACCATTCCCGGCCAAGTTTATCGGTGGCCTCAATCTGCTTCTCCGTCTTGAGCGGATCAATAGTGAGCGCAGCAATGCCCGGTTGATCTTCGAAAAAACTTCGCAACCATTGCACGGCAGAGCCCTGCGGCTGGCTAGGCGAAAGCTCATCGCGGGCGCGCGGTAGATCAGCAAAAGCTTCATAAGCGGTGGGATTGGCGAGGCGAATTGAGCCGTCGACATCAGCCACAAAGGCCGGATGGGGTAGCTTTTCGAGCACTGAGGACAAAAATCTCTTTAATTGCATTAAGCGATCTGCCGCGCGGTCTAGTGCGGAAAGGTCTCTCGCAATGGGCTCAAGCGAGCGCGATTCCGGCTCAAAGCCACTCAGCCAGGCCGGCTGGGCCGCCATGGCCTTCGATTGTCGACGCAAATTGGACACCGCGGCTTCAAGCCTTCGCCAACTCCAAAGTGGATAGGCGGCCAGCGCCGCGGTCATAACCGCGGCGGGCGGTAGCCAGTAGCCCAAAGAGAGCACAAACCAACAGGCCGCCACCCACAACATGACAAATGCCAGGGTAATCACGAGACCGGCGCGTGGGCTGGTCCCGTACAGCATGATCAAAAGACCCGTAAGGCCCAGAATCGAAAACAGCATCTCTTTAAAGATCGAAACTCTCTGAATCAGATTCTTCTGGATCAATCCCGCATAAGCGACAGCATGCAACTGAACGCCGACGACCAGCCCTGGCTGACCCAACAAACTGCTTGAATAGCGATCCCCCAAACCTTCCGCATTGGCTCCGATCAGCACGGACTTTCCCTTGAACGCATCTTTCGGAAACTCTCCGCGTAAGACATCCCCATAAGAATAGCGCTGCAAGGGACTTTTCAGAGGAAATAGCCAAGCGAAGCTTTGACTTGGCCAGGACTTCGAAACCAAGGCGTCATTTCGCTTTTGCTGGGTGGCATCCGCCCACGCTTGGCGCGCGATGGGCAGGTCGGAAAACGGTTCAAGCCCATCCTCCTTAAAGCGAAGAAGGCCCAATGCAAACGCTGGAAAGCCCGCCTCATTAAGATAAAGGCCACGCACATTCCCGTCAGAATCAACCCTAAAATGGGGATGAGCAATGCTCGCTTGAGCGCCTAGCGTAATGACTGGATAAACGGGCCAAATACTATTGTTCGACTCGACGCTGCGACTGACCGGCAATTGCACCGGTATCCCTTGGAAACTGCGCGCCAATATCGAGTCATCCGCCGAAGGCTCACTGAGCAGTAAGTCTAACCCTACGCTGATGGCTCCCTCGGCTTTCAGTTTAGTGATCAGGCTGGCATGCAGTTGACGGGGCCATGGCCAGCGGCCCAGTTGCCCTAAGCTAGTTTCGTCAATTTCCACCAGGACCAAGTCTTTGGCCGGCTCAATAGCCACCAGACGCTTGCCAACATCAAACATTGCTAGGTCCAGCCTAGACAGGGTGCCGGAAGCCTGATCCAAGGGGCCGATCCCTAGAAGCAAGGCCCCACTAAGCACCAGGGCGAGTAGCCCCCACCATTCAAATGTCAAGCGCCGACTAGACATGGGTCGAATTCAACAATGTGAAAAGCGGACGAATTGTCGCCAGTCGTAGCGCACGTCCTTCTGCCGCCCAAGCCCTTAGATGCGACAAGCACCGAAGTGGGCTAGCGTGGAATTACGAGGAGACCGCCACTTCCATCACGGACCGGCTGACCCAATCCGTCTCGCATTAAAACGGGGATCTCAAGCGCCAAAACCGGGCTAAAGGGCCCTTTTGTGCCATTTGAAAATATTTGGCGGACACGCATTTGGTATTGCCCAGGAGGAAGTGAATTAAGTTTCCAGCTTACACCCCTGACCTGCTCGGACCTCAAGACGTCCGAAAAAGCCAAATCTCGAGCAAGTTGGGCTTCGAAATTTTGATCAGGCTTGCCTGACCATTCGAATTCCACCGACTCACCTTGTATCTGCGGCCTTACTCCACCCATAGC
>JANLRI010000225.1:0-4031 GCA_031361565.1 Betaproteobacteria bacterium
GCCGCCTGAATGGCCTGGTCGACCTGATCGATGCCGTGCAGTGCATAGTCAGTCCAAAGGGTCGCACCCACAAATCTTACCCCTTGGATCGTTACACTATTCTGATCCAGTAAATGAACATTCGGCGTCGCAGCCGCTGCAACCCGCATCTCAGCCAACACCGTGTCGATCTGGCCATCGTAGTATTCATGGTTCCCGGGCACCACAATCACTTGCGATTGCGCAAAAGCGGGTCGCTTGGCAACGTCAATCGCGCGTACCCCATTGGCAATGTCGCCTGCCAAGATAGTGACATCGGCAGCAATAGCTTCAAACTCTAAGGCGCCCAGCTTTTGAGCATATTCCTCGTGCAAATCGGACAAGATGCGAATACGCATAATGCAATCCTAATGATGTTTCCAGGGGCTAGTGTGACGTTCCACAGATAACTTAACCACTGTGAAATTAACGCTGAGGAGCGCCTTGTTGGGGAGCCACTCGAAGTTTTTCTTTGAGCCCTTCGCAGGGATCTGGGCGAGCCTGTGCTGGGGCGACGACGACGTCATCATAGACCGAGCCGGACGTCGCCGCACCCTGGAGAGCCTCGATGAAACCCCAAGCCAAGACCTTGGCTTGGGGATCAAGGGCGCGCAAGTAGCGTGGTACGCCAGAGTCTTTGCGAACGTGTCCATTGCCAGCCAACAATAGAATCACGGAACCAGGTACAGTGGCTTTTGCTTGAGCGATCACCTTCGCCATTTGTGCATCGCGCGCCTGCTGAGCCTTGACCATGCCAGCGATGGCGCGCTCGGGCAATAAGCCGCAATGGCCGTCTTGCATTTCTTTAGCCATGCGTTCAAGCTCGTGACCGGTCCAGTCCACATTGAGACGGTCCATCAAGAGGGGCGCCCCGCCCTTTGTCAAAGCCATGGCCTGCTCACGCGACAAGTTAGCGGCCAGGATTTTCCAATGGCGGCGCAAAGCTAGTTGTAAGGCGGGCTCATAGTTTTTCCAGCCCCAGCCTTCAAAATTGAAGCCTGCAGCGATAGCGAGCTTCTTGGCCGCGGCAGGGTCCTGGCGCTCGACCTCGGACAACGCCGCAATGAACCGATCAAGATCGCCCTGGCGCTCAACGTCGAACTGCTCCAGGGCCAAAATGACGGTCCGCCCTTCAAGGATCGCCGACGCGTCCAACAAATACCCAAAGCGCAGCGCGTGCAGCCGTTCATTATCATGAACCTCGCCAAGCAATAGGTAATCGAGCGCTCGCGACTCGAAGAGTTCACGAAGATCCCGCGTGGCGGCTGCGGGGCCATGAAAAAACCCAGCAATCATCGTCGCACCGATCAAGGCTCGCAGCAGTTGAATATGTTTAAATTTCATGCGCTTTCTGATCTCGTACTAAGGCTCGGGCGTACCCGTATCTTTTAACCCAGTCGTGAGCTGGGATCGCGCAGCCCGCGCCAAGGCCTGATATTTGAGCCGAAATGCCTCCAAGGTTTCCTCCTCAAGCTCCTCAAGATCAAGGAGTGCATTGTGTGCCCCCGTGGTTGCACGGATGAGTTCGTCGAGCTTGACCTGAATCGCCTGAGTGTCACGATTTTGAGTGTTTTGAATTAAAAACACCATCAGGAAGGTGATGATGGTGGTGCCCGTATTAATCACCAATTGCCAAGTATCGCTAAATCCAAACATTGGCCCGGTGATGAGCCAAATCAGAATCACGGCGACTGCCATGACAAACACCCTCGGGCGGCCGCAAAAATGAGCCGCATTTTTGGCAAATTGTGAATACCAGGCAGGGCTTTGCATAGGTTTAACTCCTTTCGATTGATATAGTGCGAGATCGCCAAGACCCAAACGATTTACACCATGAAAAAACTTTTTTCGCTCAGCGCCTTCCTTGCAGTGTTCTCGCTTGGCGTTTGGTTTTACTTTACACCCCATTTGACGCTCAAAAGCATGAAGGAAGCGGCCGACGGCAGAAACGGGGAAAAGCTAGCAGGCCATGTAAATTTTCCACTGTTGCGTGAATCCCTCAAAGCACGACTGAATTCCAGGCTGAGCGAGAGGGCATCCCGGGAAGGCCAGATCAACCCTCTGAGCGGATTAAGTAGCGCACTTTTTGCCAAAATGGTGGACCCCTTAGTGGAAAAGATGGTCACACCAGACAACCTCATTGCCGTGATCAAAGGAAAATCTTCGGCATTCCCGGCGGGTCGCCCCCAAAGCAAGCCCGAACCTGGAACCCCCGATCAAAGAGAAGACCACGACCAAGAAAAAGATGAGGCGGCAGCAAAGGGCACAGAATCTGGTCAAGATGTATCAATGTCGTACGAGGGCTTTAATCGCTTCTCTGCGTCGATAACGAAGACGGGCTCGAAGGATGCCCCGGTCACTTTACTCCTGCAACGGGAAGGCCTTGCGAGCTGGAAACTTGTCGATATAAGTTTTTCGATCTAAGGAATTATTCAGCACTTCGCCACCGGACTGGCCCTTATCGGGCGCTGATGGCCAAAGGAAAATCCGGCAAACCCTGAGGCACAATCGTGACCGGACTTTGCGTGCCCTTGGTCAGGGCTTTGACGCGCTCTGAGACGTAAAGATCCAGCATTTTGTGAGTGACTCGTCCAGTTTTCGAAAAATCGGCAGCCCCTTTGAGCCCTTCAAGCAAGGCTAAGGTGAAAGCACCGTTCTTCCATTCAAAGGCTTCTTGAGCGAGCTGTTTTCCCGTTGATGCGGCAAACACAATCACACCGTTCTCTGCCGACGAAAGTTCATTGACGACACGGGTTAGGTCCCCCTGTGGATTTCCTCGTGTCTTGGCTGAGCCCAGCACGTTGCCAGCGTGGCAAGTGTCTACAAAAAACATTGCTTTCCCGGGTAGGGAAGCGAGAGTGTTTTTGATCTCGGTAAAAATTACACCGCTACGTTTTAACTTGTCCGTTTGCGTGTCGTAGGGCAAATAGTAGTACACCCCGTCGGGGTCATTGACACCGTGGCCGGCAAAAAACACCACGCCAACATCTCGGGCAGTCATTTGGCGTCGAATCCATTCGAGTCCATCAAGAATGCTGTCCCGCGTGGCCAGTTTGTCGGTCAAAAGTTTGACGACCACTTGACGATAAAGCTTGCCCTGCTGACCCGCGAGCGCCTCCGAAAAATCCTTCGCATCTTTGGCGGAATAGTCGAGCTTTAGCGCAGTGTCTTTGTATTCGCTGACACCCACGGCCAAGACATACATGACCGGTCGAAAGTCCGGCTCACCCGAAGGCTGGTTCGCTGCGCTCACGTTTGGCCCAGGTTTGCCCGTGCTCTTGTCGGGGTTAGGTTCCACTTGTACCACCGCGGCCGCAGAAACACCCGCCGAGTTCTCCGCGAAAATGAGTATTTCGTGCGCACCGGCAGCGACAGGAAGTGAGAAGCGCGCTTGTGTGACTTCCTCGCCTCGCCCACGCTCCGGGGGAGGTAAAGTTTTCAGGCTATCAACGTTGACCAGCTGTCCATCCACGCGTACCTTTACTCCCGCGAGCGGTGTGCTCAGCGCAGACCGGATTCTCAGCGCGATTTCCAGGTTTACGGATCCGGTGCGACGCATTACGTGCGGAGAAGTGACTTCGACCACAGGTGGAAGCGCCTTAGACGCCACAGGAATTTCCTGAGCACGACCAAGCGCTTGGTTGGCTTGATTGAGGGCGAGTTCGGCGTCACCTGACAGCAAGACCGTGGCGATGACATCGGGACGATACTGTATCGCCCTGAACCGCGAGGCTGGAAAAAAATCGCCGCGTCGATCTACTCCGTTATTTTGATGCCATCCTACGAGGTCTTCCCCTCCCGGACTGGCGCTGTAGTGACCCGATGGGGTCCAGGCCACCCATCGTTGCCGGTCAGCATGCACAAAGACCGCCAACTGCTCAAGGCCGTCGCGCGCACGCAGCCAGCGTATGGTGCCATCTCCACAGGCGACAGCAAGCCATCGCCCATCAGCGCTCCACATCAAGTGCCAAGCGGCAGCGGACATCGCAACGGTCCACTGCAGCCTGCCTTGC
>JANLRI010000029.1:0-2315 GCA_031361565.1 Betaproteobacteria bacterium
AGCGCTCCAGTCAGGCAAAAAGCAGCAATTAAGAGGTATTTCTGGCGTCGGTTAGGCATCAGTGGCTCGCTTCGGTAAAATACCAGCTCATAGAAGAGTAACGCATGAAAGAATCTCGCGCGTCCCGCAGTGGACGTGATCGTAAAGCATTTTTATCCCCGGACGCCGACCGCTTGGTCGCTTCTGCGCTTGGACTAGCCAATTCCGGCAGTAGGGTAGAGGATCGGTACTGGGAATTGCAGCTTCAGTCTCGCTTGGATCGGCTTTTGGACGGGGGCAATGCCCAAACGGTCGAACAAGCGCTGGAGCGCTTACAGCAGACCGACCAGGAGGCCTATGGCGCCTTGGTTGAAGCGGTTGAAGAATCAGCAGAATCCACGGTCATGAAAATGACTTTGCCGGACGGGTCGCAGCAAGATTGGCAAGTTTTGTTAGTCAGCGCGCCTTTAATTTGTTGGACCCGCTTCAAAATTCCCGCCGAAGGTATCCTTGCGACCCGAGTGAAAGCACTTACGCAGGCTTGGTCTAAGCATATTTTGGCGGAGGGCACTCGTTTTGTTCTGGTACCCCAGCTCTACAGCATTGATCAATTGCCTAGCGATTTCAATCAAGTACGACGGCTCGTGCGTAAGCTCGGCGATGGCGCGCTGAGTCAATCCTCGCTTAAGTTTGACTTGAAGGATTTGCCCGAGAGCGCCGATATGCTGGCGGATGTTCGGTTTTTGGTGGGTGTAGTGGCGGCGCCAGTGTCGGCGCCGGTGTTTCGATGGCAGCAAATTGACGCGAAAGATCATGCAACCCGGGTGTCTTGCCTTGAGGCCTGGGTAGAACATGCGCGGCCTGTGATTGATCCCATGTTGGCCGGGTGCGGTTTTGAGTGCCTATTGCCAGATGCTTTTCACATCAATATGCGTGAATCGGATCGCCGGGTGCGCCCATTTGCGATTCGCGCTGGGGTGCATTACCTGACCCATGCGTTTAGTCGTGAGCCCAAGGAGTTGAAGGCGGTGATCGCAGGCTTTGGTACGCAGCGCATTGAGGAGTATCGCGTCAGTCTGTGCATGGATCAAGAAGGTGAGCAAGTTGCGCAGGGCATCGTCTGGCCGATTTTAGGTCCAGAGTTGCTGACCGAGGGCGCGGGTTCAGACCAGGAGGAACCTACCCAATTAGAAGTGATTAGGGGCCTTTTGGCGGAGTGCGGTGTCGAAGAAATTACCCACTGGAATGAACTTAGCGAGCCTGAGTTTTGTGAGGATTGTGGTGCGCCTTTGTTTCCAAACATGAAGGCGGATGTCGTGCATACCGAGCTACCCGATGAGCTTGAGCCGGGCACCCAGCATTTTCATTAACGAGCGCTAAAGATTTATGAATCAAGACGCATTGCAACAAGAGCAATTAAAGAAGCAGGCTGCCTTGCGCGCGTTGCAGTTTGTTCCGAAGGGTGAGGTTCTTGGCGTTGGTACCGGCTCCACCGTCAATTTTTTCATCGACGCTTTGGCGGACATCAAACAAGATATTCCAGGGGCGGTCTCAAGCTCGATCAAAAGCACAGAGCGTTTGCAAGCGCTCGGCATCCCGGTGCTGGATCTTAATGAGGTGCTTGGCCAAGGCCGCAGGATTCCGCTTTATGTGGATGGTGCTGATGAGGCCAATGAAGCACTTCACCTTATCAAGGGTGGGGGCGGCGCACTTACTCGAGAAAAAATTATCGCCCAGGCCTGCGACCAATTTATTTGCATTGTGGATCAGAGCAAGATCGTGCAGCGTCTCGGTCGCTTCCCTCTGCCGGTAGAAGTCATTCCAATGGCACGGGAGCTCGTGGCCAACCTACTTAGACAGCTCGGTGCGACGCCCAAGTTACGTGACGGGTTTGTGAGCGATAACGGCAATCTGATCCTTGATGCACACGGCCTGCAGATTGATGATGCTCTTAATTTTGAAAGTATGGTGAACCAGTGGCCTGGCGTGGTAACGGTCGGGTTGTTCGCACGCCGTGGAGCTGATCGCTTGATTATTGCCACCCCCTCCGGGCTACAAGAGCGCGCCAAATAAGATCAACGCGAGGCCTAGGCGTGGCATGTTTTACACGCGAGGCGTTTAAGAGTTTTGGATAAGTTAGCCATTTGATGCAATTCCCTGTGCCGTCCCGTAAGCGCTTGTTGCTACTTCTGATGATCTTTGCAGTTCTCTGGTTCGGAACGCTCGACTATCGTACGCTCATCAAAAGTGATGAAGGCCGCTATGCCGAGATCTCCCGTGAGATGACGGTCAGCGGCGATTGGGTCACCCCACGTTATAACTCAGTGAAATACTTC
>JANLRI010000032.1:0-5891 GCA_031361565.1 Betaproteobacteria bacterium
CCGGCGGTCGTCATATCGACCAAGGCCAAATCGAAATTACCCTGCTCATGAGAATCGGAAAGTACAAAACGGTAAGGATTATTTTTGGCGTGTTTTAAGACGATTTCCAGAAGCCGTTGAAACTTGGGGCCTAGGCCAAAATACGCAATTCGAAATTCAGGGCGACGGTCGTCTGCGGACAGAGGCATCGATTTAATCCCGGTATGCGACCTAATATCCGCTTGAAACATTGCCTAGCCCCGCCTTGGTTGCGCTTCTTGCAGCGCTGTTAAATTCGCCAAATATCAGCATTAGAGGCCTCTAAAAACAGGCATCCAGGCTTTTTTGGCTGTCGTTGGCTTCTATTTTAACCACATATCTCCAAAATGCGGTAATTGAAAATTAAGTTTTTTTGAATCAGACCAATAACTTAGCGTTAAAACCTCATCTTAGATCTAGGAAACCACCGCTCAACCGACAATTGAGGGAAGGGTCATAAGTTGGTTGTCCCGTACAAAATTAAGAAGAAACTTGTAAGCGAGCGGCTCGACCAGGGAAATCGCACCGTCAACATCCACGCTCTTCGAACCATCGCCGGTTTGGTTCGGCATCACGTAGGGGGAGTAGGCAAAGTGACTGGCCTGAACGCCAGGAGGCTGAAATTGAGCCATGATGCCGCACAGGCGCTCCGCCCAATCACTCGGGCGAAAAGTTTGTCCAGCCTGGGTGACCCCAAGTATGGTGAAGGAAGGTTTTGCAGATCGAGAATCCGAATCCGCATAGGCGTCTAGGGGCATGACCGGATTATACGTTTTACCTCTAGAATCTATCCTTTAGCGTCAAAATCTTGCTTCGTGTGGATTCTGGTGTGCAGCTTCACACTCGTGTTTCGAACACTGGTCGACCAACCCATGCCAAGGGCGAGGTAAGATTGTTTCCATAATGAAAAAACCCATCAGACATTTTTTGCAGTTCAAAGACCTCAATCGGGACGAGATCGACTACATCTTTGCGCGCGCGACCTTGATCAAAAAAAGATTTAAAGCCTATCAGCCCTACCACCCCTTGGTGGATCGTACCTTGGTGATGATCTTTGAAAAGGCGAGCACGCGTACGCGCTTATCTTTCGAAGCGGGAATGACGCAAATGGGCGGCAGCGCCATCTATCTGAATACTCGTGACTCCCAACTGGGGCGGGGAGAACCCACCGAAGATGCTGCTGAGGTCATTTCCAGAATGTGCGATTTGGTGATGATTAGAACCTTCGAGCAAGACATCATTGAGCGCTTTGCGAAACACTCCAGAGTGCCCGTGATCAATGGGCTCACCAATGAATATCACCCTTGCCAAATCCTGGCGGATATTTACACCCTCATCGAGCATCGCGGCCCGATCCAAGGAAAAACGGTGGCTTGGGTGGGCGACTCCAACAATGTGTGTAACACCTGGCTACAGGCGGCAGAGCTGCTGAACTTCAACGTTCACGTATCGACGCCTCCCGGCTACGAAGTTGAGCCGGAGCGGGCGGGGCTTTTTGGAAACACTCATTTCGAAGAGTTTGACAATCCCCTAGAGGCCTGCCGGGACGCCCACTTGGTCACCACTGACGTGTGGACGAGTATGGGCTTCGAAGCCGAAAACGACGAGCGTAAGAAGGCGTTTGCGGATTGGTGCGTGGACGAGGAAATGATGGCCCTTGCAAATCCTCGTGCCTTGTTCATGCATTGCCTTCCTGCGCATCGAGGCGAGGAAGTGACTACCGGCGTGATTGATGGTCCGCAATCGGTGGTGTGGGATGAAGCCGAAAACCGTATGCATGTTCAGAAAGCGCTGATGGAATACCTGCTCTTAGGCCGGGTTTCCGATTGATCGCGAGGGCGGTCAGTGCAAATTGACAAAAAACCCATCGAATCCACCTTGCTCTGGCTCGAAACGTTTTGGCGTTGAGCGCAATCGAGTCGGCCCGGGCAGGATTCTGGTACTTATCGAGTGGCGTTCATCGCCCGGATAGGTCACCACCCTTGAGTCCCCATCCTGGAAAGGCTCAGGCAAAATGTGCGGCGCGGGCCGCTCTCGAGCTACGGCGAGTGCCTCCTCAGCGCTCTTGAAACGCGACAAATCCAGTAAGCTCATGAGCTGCACTGGCGCCATGTCGATCAAACCAGCCCAATACTGGGCCAAGGCCTCACGAGGCCTGAACCAAGTGCTGGCGACTGCCTCATGATCATCATGAATGGCCACTTGATCCTTGGGCATTGCTGCCGCGAAAAACTGGGTATCAAAACGCTTCGTCATAAACGACGAGAGCACCGGCGTGGTCCACCGCGACCAGGCGACCAAATCAGACACCTGCAATTGAACCCCGCATTCCTCAAATGTTTCGCGGCAGGCGGCCACAAAAAACGCCGCAGCCTCGGCAGGCGTGACGGGATTATTTCCGATTCGGGCCAGGAGGGTTTCAGGCCTTTCGATGAGCGCCGAATGAAGGTCGGGGGCGCGATCAGTTGCATCGAGCTTGCCACCCGGAAAAACATAGACCCCGCCGAGCACGGCGGACTTCATGGAACGTTTCAACATCAACACTTCCACGCCAGCCTCGACAGCATCGCGCAGTAGCATAATTGAGGCCGCGGGAACAGGCGGAGTAAGGATCGGGGCAGTGTTAAGCTCAAGCATATGAACGAACATACCATGCCGCTTGGCCGAGCAGCGCTTTACAAGGATCAATATGATCCGACGCTACTTTTCCCTATCGCACGACAACTTAAGCGAGCGGAAATCGGCATTTCGTCGGACTCCAAACGGGTCCTGCCCTTCTTTGGGGTAGATGTATGGAACTGCTATGAACTGAGCTGGCTCAACCCAAAGGGCAAGCCTCAGGTAGCGATTGCGGTGATCACGGTTCCGGCCGATTCTCCCAATATTATTGAGAGCAAAAGCCTAAAGCTTTATTTCAATAGCTTCAACAACACCAGGCTTGAAAACGAGCTCGCGCTCAGAATGCTTTTGCAGGCCGACCTCAGTGAGGCGGCGGGCGCCACCGTATCCGTGCGCATTATCGAGTCGGAAGATTTCGGTCAAAACCCTTTGGATATTGTCGATGGTCAACTGAGGGAGAAGGCTCTGCACCCCTTACTTTCCGTGTATGAACTTGAGGGTTTAAGCATTGACAGGCTAGATGTGGAGTGCAGCCATTACACGCCCGAACCGGCCTTGCTCTCGGCGCAGCACAGCGAGCCGCCTTTAAGTGAAATACTGACTTCGAATCTACTCAAGTCCAATTGCTTGGTGACTGGGCAACCCGATTGGGCAAGCATTCAAATACAGTACAGTGGCCCAGCGATTGATCAGGAAGGTTTATTGAGATACTTAGTGAGCTTTAGAAATCATCACGAGTTTCACGAGCAATGCGTCGAACGCATTTTTATGGATGTTTTAGCACGCTGCCAGCCTACTCGGCTAGCTGTGTACGCACGCTACACGCGGCGAGGCGGGATCGACATCAACCCCTACCGGGCCAATTTTACCGGGCCGTTACCGGCCAACCAGCGAAGCGCCAGACAATAATAGCGCGGCGCTCACTGGCCAAAGTCCTCAGTTAAGATGCCCTTCCATACGCTCGGTTAAGCGTTTGCGAGCTCGGTGTAAGCGTACCCAGCAATTGGCTTCGCTGATGTTCAAGCGCTGACAAACCTCTTCTGTCTCAAGGCCTTCAAGCACCTGAAGGCAGAAAACTTCTTTCAAGCTTTCAGGCAAGGCTTCAATTTCTTGTGAAAGCTTGACATGCATACGGTCTCTTGCGACCACAGATGCCGGGTCTTCACCATGTTCACCTAGGCTTTCGGCCAAACGCTCGAGTGTTTCTTCGGCGCTGGATTCTTCACCATCACCAATCGCCTGATAGCGCGATTCACGGCGAAAAATATCCTGAATTTTGTGATTCAAAATGCCCAGCAGCCAGGTCTTTAGGGCGGACTGGCCTTGGAAGCTTTTCAGGCCCGTCATCGCTGACATCAATGCATCCTGCACGGCGTCTTCAGCCAAATCAGCGTCACGGATCTTGCGCCGAGCAAAACGCAGCATGTCACCGCGATATTTGGCCAACTCTGTAATGGAGGGCAGGGAAAACCCGACTGGGCTCGGTAGAGTATTGATTGCTGATGCGTACATGCGTGCTCCCGAAATTGAATTCGATGGATGCAGTTTGATTCGCTATGTTTTCGAGCCGGTCACGCAAAGATATCGTTTTGGTCTCAAATTTTGCCCTCGGATGGTTTGAGCTGTCAAAATCGCCCAAAAATCAAGCAGAAACGAGATCTCGGGTAGGGTAAAGTAGCTCTCACTCCGCCAAAACCCTCAACAATCTCAAATTTCCCCCGTTAAACAAGCAAAAACCATCGTTAAATGGAAAACAACCTGACTCTACCTACCCCAAAACGTGTCTTGATCGTTGAAGATCAACGCGATATCGCCGAATTAATTGCTTTGCACCTCAAGGATCTCGGGTTGGACGTAGAAGTGGCAAACGATGGCATTACTGGCGAGAGCCTGGCCGTAAAAGGCGGTTTCGACGCCTTGGTGCTAGACATCATGCTCCCAGGCAAGAACGGCCTGGACATTTTGCGCACGCTTCGGCAGACCGGCCACGAGACCCCCGTCTTGATGCTTACAGCCCGCGCCACGGAACTGGATCGCGTGCTCGGTCTCGAGCTGGGTGCCGACGATTACCTCACCAAGCCCTTCTCTGTGCCCGAATTGCAGGCCCGCGTGAAGGCTCTGCTCAGGCGTTCAAGCCTTTCGAAGCGAAATCAAGCCGAAAGCAGTGCCATCGCTTCGCCTTCACAAGAGAAGATGTTGTTTGGCGAGCTGAGTATCGATACGCTCTCCAGAATCGTGATTCTACAGGGCAAGGCACTCGAGCTCACCGCCAAAGAGTTCGAACTTCTGCTTCACTTTGCCCGACAGCCGGGCCGAGCGTTTACTCGTTTGCAACTGTTGGATGCGGTCTGGGGCACAACCTTTGAAGGCTATGAGCATAACGTCAACACTCATATCAATCGTTTGAGAAATAAAGTGGAAACCAACCCCGCTGAGCCCAAGTTCATCATTACGGTGCGCGGTGTTGGCTATCGCTTCATGAGCTAGTGATGCTTCAGTCCCTGCGCACCAAAGTACTTCTACTTACGGCCGCGTTTGGTCTCATTCTTGCCGCTGGCTTGGCCGCGCTCATGTATAGCTCGGTGTTCCAGTACTACACCGACTGGCAGTACCAGCGTACGCAACAGTTCTTAGAACGCATTGCTCTCGCGCATCCCGATCTTTGGAAGGAGTACAACAAATCGGGCAGTAGCTTTGGGCAAACCTTAAGGCAATACATTTTGTATTCGCCCAACACGGGCCTTTACCTGATCGACAAAGAGGGCAAGGTACTCTCCTCTGCGGGAGAGGGCCGGATTTTTTGGAGCAGTTACAAGATCTCGATCGACCCGCTCCTGAGTACTCATCAGGTCGATCCCAGCAAGCCCAAGTTTGGCGACGATCCGGACGTGCAAGGAGCATCGTGCATTGTCGCCATCTACCCGGTGCTAAGCGGTGAAGAAGTTAAAGGCTACCTTTACGCGGTTGCCCGCGACGCAGTTTTGCAAGTTCAACCCACGAAGCTTCTCGGCAGTTATGCCATACGAACATCGATTAAGGCGGCTTTACTCACCATTTTGGTCGGGCTTGTCTTGACCGCCGCAGTCTTGGCCTCCTTTACCCGCCCCTTGAGTCGACTCACTAAGGCGTTGGAAGACATCAAGGCCAAAGGGTTCTCAGGGGAGGACCTTCCCGAGGGCAATTCGACCGGGAAGTCGCTAGGCATCCCAGACGTTGAGCGCAATGATGAGATTGGTCGCCTCAGCCGCACCTTC
>JANLRI010000055.1:0-1487 GCA_031361565.1 Betaproteobacteria bacterium
CTCTCTCCCGCCTTTCTGGTCCCGAAAATAGGTGTGCATAGCAATGCTTGATGTGAACGACTTCGACCGCATCACTATCGGTCTCGCAACAGCCGATTCAATCCGTAGCTGGTCTCATGGTGAAGTAAAAAAGCCTGAGACCATCAACTACCGAACCCTCCGCCCGGAGAAGGACGGTCTCTTCTGCGAAAAGATTTTCGGTCCCCAAAAGGACTGGGAGTGCTACTGCGGAAAGTACAAGCGCGTCCGCTTCCGCGGCATCGTGTGTGAGCGCTGTGGCGTAGAAGTCACCCGCTCCAGGGTTCGTCGTGAGCGCATGGGCCACGTGGAGCTTGCCGCGCCCGTAGTGCACATCTGGTACCTCCGTGGCACCCGCTCATGGTTGGCGTACCTGCTCATGGGTACCGAAGCCAAAGAAGAACTCAAGGCTAAGCAGCTTGAGAAGGTTATTTACTTCGCAGCAAACCTGGTTACCTTCGTTGACCCAGAACGCCGCCAAGCCGATCTTCCCAACCTTGAGAACGAACTCTACGAAGAGCTTGCCCTCATCGAGAAGGACCGCGACCTCAACTTGGACCGCCGGTTCAAGCAGCTCGAAACCGATCTGGAAACCCTCGAAAAAGACGGTGCCAAGGATTCTGAAATCAATGCCAAGAAGCGTTTGGCAGATAAAGAAATCGCTGGTATCCGCGATCGTGGCAACGCCGAATACGAACTGGTTAAGCGCGCATTTGATGAGTTCAAGAACCTGCACTCCCGCAAAATCATCGAAGACGAAATGCTTTGGCGTGAGCTGAAGGACCGTTACAACGATTACTTCCGTGGCGGCATGGGCGCAGAAGCTATTCAGCAGCTCATCGGCGAACTCGACTTCGACGTTGAAGAAGTCAAGCTCCGTGCACTTATCGAAGCCGTCCCGGCCGAAGGCAAGCGTCCATTGAGCGTGCAGCGTAAGCAGAAAGCCATCAAGCGCCTCAAGATCGTGGCCGCCTTCAACAAGCGCGACGAAAACGGCAAGCGGATGAATGACCCACGCGCCATGATCCTTGGTGCCGTACCGGTTATTCCACCAGATCTTCGCCCCATGGTGCAGCTCGACGGTGGACGTTTCGCAACGTCAGACCTCAACGACCTGTATCGCCGCGTGATCAACCGCAACAACCGTCTCAAGCGTCTCCTTGACCTCGGTGCTCCCGAGATCATCGTGAACAACGAGAAGCGTATGTTGCAGGAATCCGTCGACGCGTTGTTTGACAACGGCCGTCGTGGACGCCCCGTAACCGGCCCAGGAAACCGTCCGCTCAAGTCACTGTCGGACATGTTGAAGGGCAAGCAGGGTCGTTTCCGTCAAAACCTTTTGGGTAAGCGCGTTGACTACTCGGGCCGTTCGGTAATCGTCGTCGGGCCAACACTGAATCTGCACCAGTGTGGCTTGCCCAAGTTGATGGCCCTTGAGCTGTTCAAGCCGTTCGTGTTGAAGCGTTTGG
>JANLRI010000063.1:0-4068 GCA_031361565.1 Betaproteobacteria bacterium
GCCAGCGAAGGTGGCCAGGGTCACGGCTCGTCCGTTATGGTCGGTTAAAGCAAAGTCTTTCGCGAAATCGGCACCGGTGATATCGGTATTTTTGAAGCTCGGCTTGTTCAGGCTGGAGTCGCAGCCCTGAAGTCCAAGGAGGGGCGTCAAGCCCGCCAACCCGACTAGCCCGAGACTGAATTGGCGCTTGGATTGCTCAACGTTCATGGAGGTCTCAATCATCTTTTTAAAGATAGTGATCAACCATCAGCGCCGCGAAAATGCCGCCAAGGTAAATCAAAGAATAGCGAAAAGTTTTTCGGGCAAGTGCATCAGAGTAGTTTTTCCACAAGCCCCAGGCGTAATAAATAAAGCCACCATTGAGCGCAAAGGAACACAACAAATAGGGCCAGCCACTCATCCCAATCAAGTAAGGCAATACACAGGTCGCAGCCAGTAACAAGGTATAAAGCAAGATATTTAAACGTGTAAACTCGGCCCCATGAGTCACGGGCAGCATCGGCAGCCCGGAGCGCTTGTAGTCCTCAATGCGGTAAAGTGCCAACGCCCAAAAATGCGGCGGCGTCCACACAAAAATAATAAGCACCAGTAACCAGGCTTCGGGTGCCAACTGATTGGTCACTGAGGTCCATCCGAGAAGTGGTGGCATGGCGCCCGAAGCTCCGCCAATCACGATGTTTTGCGGCGTAGCGGGCTTTAAAATCAAGGTATAAATAAGCGCATAGCCCGCAAAAGTGGCGAGCGTGAGCCACATCGTCAGGGTATTGACTTTCGCCAGCAAAATCCACGCACCCACACCGCCTAATACGCAAGCGAATACCAAGGCACCAACATTACTCACTTCACCACGAGCGAGTGGGCGCGCTCGCGTGCGAGCCATCTTGGCGTCGATCGTGCGCTCAGCCAAGCAGTTCAACACGAAGCCGGCAGCGGCTAACAAGCCAATACCCGCACTGGCCCACGCCATGAGCGCCACGCTGGGTACTGCCTCGGAGGCAAGCAGCATGCCAATGAAGGCACAAAAGACCGCCATCAAAGTGATGCGAGGCTTGGTCAGGGCCATGTACTGTTCAGCGGATTGTCTAAAACTAGGCGTGATGGTATCGGCGGCTTGCATGGGGTTCGATTCTAAACGCGACTCAACTAGCCGATGACTAGACTAAAAGCTTGGCGTTCGAAGCGCGCAAGCTCAATACAATCAATAGCGCCATCAGTACGGCCGCGCCGCCATTATGCGCGACCGCAACGGGAAGCGGGAGGCTCCAGAAAATATTGCTTAAGCCTAAGCCTATTTGTACACACAACATCAAGAACAATGCGAGTCCTAAAGGCCGCTCACCTTGGCGGCCTTCGACATCCCAAAAACGATAACCTGAATTAAAGGTTCGCCAGGCCAACCATCCGAGATAGGCCGTCACGACCAGAGCCCACAAACGATGGCTGAAATGTATCGCAGTGAGTGCCTGCAGGGATATTGCTGAGCCTTCCCCCGTTTGCCCGAGTTCGCGGATCAAGTGAAACGCATCCGAGAAATTCATCTGCGGCCACCACGACCCTTGGCAAGTCGGCAAGTCGGTACAGGCCAGAGCGGCATAGTTGGTGGAAGTCCAACCCCCGAGGAATATTTGAATCGACAAGATCGCAATCCCAAGCAAGGCGGGCCAGTGCAAACATGCGACCGGTTCAGCATCAACATAGCCGCGCACACTACGTTGACGTTCCCACAGCCAGACCAGGAGACTGAAGGTCAAGACCCCGCCGATTAAATGTCCAGTCACGATGGCCGGCTTGAGCAACAGCGTCACGGTCCATTTGCCAAACAGGCCCTGAAGTATGACCACCCCCACCATAATTATCGGCAGTAACGGTGAGTTCTTCAATATTGATCGCCACTTCCAGCTTAGGCTGGCAAGCACCAGAATGAGTAAGCCCACAAAGCTGGCCACATAGCGATGCAGCATTTCGCTCCAGGCTTTTCCGATCGAGACTGGCCCATGTTCGCCACCTTGAGCGGCCACCGCCGCCTGAATTTTTTCCTTCGCGAGCGTGGGTGTGAAGTGTCCGTAGCAACCCGGCCAGTCTGGACAGCCCAAGCCAGCATCCGTCAGCCGCACCCATGCGCCCAACATGAGTAAACACAGCGTCACAATCACAGCAAAGCCAGCCAAACGCACAAAAATACGCTCTTGGCTGGTCGCCAAACCCTGGGCGGGAGAACGGTGATACCACATGCTTTAACTTAACCTATGCGTGAAGCTTTAAGAAGCTTAATCAAATCTTTCTTCATTTTGCTGGCGTCCATTTCTTTCGGAAAGCGCATCATCAAATTACCCAGCGGATCGACCAAGTACACATGGTCGCTCGTCGTATTTCCGGCGGCCGCTGGAAACAAGGATTCGAGATCTTTCGCCTTGGCGCGTAGCAGTTGCAGGCCCTCATGCTCCGCCAGGAGCTTGACATCAGGCGCGCTCTCATCCGTCACGAGCCAAACTCGCTCGACCCGATCCATATCCTTACCAGTGGTCTTACGAACCTGGCGTACAAAAAACATGCGCTTGCTACAGGCTTCGTCGCACTTCGACGAACCGATCGTCAGCAACATCCACTTTTTTTGCAAAGGCGCGATTTTGCCAAGTTCGCTGGGTGTGCCTTGATTCGATTGCACCGCGAGCGAATTCACGTTGCGCTGTGGATCGATCAATTCTCCATAATTTGTGCGTCCCTGGGGCTTAATCACGTAATAGGTGTAATAAGAGGCAAGCACCGGCAAGGCAAAGAACAAAAAAAGTAACGCCATGATGAGCCGCGAGCGACGGATTTGCTCGGCAGTTGGCGTAGGCGTGGTGTTGCTGGTGTTCTGTAAACTAGGTTGATTCAATGAGAACTCTTTAATGTCGTCTAGGCTTAATGATCACAAACCAAAGCCAAAGAACTGTCGTCAGTACTGCCAGCCCGAACCATTGGAAAGCATAGCCTTGATGCTTGGCGACATCGTTAGCAGGCGCAGGCCAATCTCGGTTCAAACCATCTTTAAACGCAAGCAGATTGGATTGTCGAAGCAGCCAGGGCGCAAGCTTTACTTTCGCGCGCTCAGCCAACCGGGGTGCGTCAAAGTTTTGCCATAGGGCCGTATTATCGCCGTTTCCTGCTTTTCCACCGATGACCCCACTGGCTTGTGATTGACTAGCCCCCAACTCTAGGGCCTTTTGCGGCCTTTCGATCCAAGCCTCAAAGCTGACGGTGTCTTGCACAGCAGGCACGTTCGGGAGGAGGTTTCGGTCTTGTACATTCCGGGCCACCCAGCCACGGTTCACTGCAACCACCAGACTGCTATTGGCCAACGCTAAGGGCGTGACCACATGAAAGCCCGCAACGCCTTTGAAGCTTCGGTTATCGATAAAAACGGTGGATTCCGGCAACCAATGACCGGTTATCCGGGCACGAATGCCATACGGTAGTGCCTCGGCGCGTTTTTTTTGATCGGCCGTTTCCATCTTAAGACTACCGTCACTCGCGAGAATTTCGATCAGCTCCAGCGGCGTCGTTTGTGAGGCTTGATCACGTGCTTGAGCGAGCTGAAGTTTGTAGTCTGCGCGACGCAATTGCCACATGCCCAGCGCGACAGTGAGGGCGATTATGGCAACGGCGGCCAAAGTTGGGATAATGCGCTTCATGAAATGGATTATCGCTCTTGCCTTTGTTTTAATCGCCGCCAGCCTTATCTCGGGGATGGTGTTCCTGATTCGAGATAAGGGTCGAACCAAGAACGTAGTGTGGGCACTTACAGCTCGTATAACGTTATCGATTGCGCTCTTTGCCTTTATCTGGTTCGCCCACTACATGGGATGGATTCAGTCAACAGGCATTCCAATGTCGATGCGTTAATGGGCGGACTACTGCCCAAAATACAGCGCAAAATACAGCGCAAACTACTGAGCTGCCTCGCAGGCAGGGCTCTGTAAATTGCCGTTTCCGATTCGGGAACGCTATTGAAAAAGGCCGCGCTCGCGGCCCTTGACGCTGATCACTTTCCTTGAGGAGGTCAAGGAATGCTCAAGAGCCTTACAA
>JANLRI010000106.1:0-6036 GCA_031361565.1 Betaproteobacteria bacterium
CTCCAGCGCCGGCACAGTTGCCTGGCCAGGAATGTCCACGTAATGCAATCGCGCTCCAGAAAGCTCCGGCAAGCCCTCTAAATAACTTGGCGAGTAAGGCCAACCAGGTAACGAAGCGAAGCGAGTTTCTGAAGTACGTAGCACGGTGTTTAAGGTCGTGAATTATTGAATAATCTCAAACAGCCCGGCGGCGCCCATACCGCCGCCCACGCACATCGTCACCACGGCCCATTTGGCCTTGCGGCGGCGACCTTCAATTAAGGCGTGCCCAGTCAAACGCTGACCGCTCACTCCATAAGGATGGCCGACTGCAATCGCACCACCGTCGACGTTTAAGCGATCCGCGGGAATGCCCAAACGATCCCGACAATAAATCACTTGCACCGCGAACGCTTCGTTCAATTCCCAAAGATCGATGTCGCTTACTTTAAGGCCGGCGCGCTGCAATAATTTAGGAATTGCAAAGACTGGGCCAATACCCATTTCATCGGGCTCGCAACCTGCCACGGCAAATCCACGAAAGTATCCAAGTGGCTTCAGGCCACGCTTCTCGGCGAGCTTGGCATCCATCACTACGCATGCACCTGCACCGTCGGAAAACTGGCTGGCATTGCCGGCCGAGATCACACCACCGGGCACGGCACTGCGAATTTGAGAAATACCTTCATAAGTCGTATCGGTGCGGCGACCCTCATCATCCGACAAGGTCACTTCCTTGGTGATCATCATGCCGGTGGCTTTGTCGGCGCTGGCCATACGCACATTGATCGCCACGATCTCTTCGCTAAAGCGTCCGGCGGCGGCTGCGGCACAGGCTCGACGCTGGCTTTCAACACCATACTCGTCCATCACCTGACGGCCAATGTTATAGCGCTTGGCAACCATCTCAGCAGTCTGCAGCATCGGCCAATAAATTTCTGGCTTCTTGGCCATCAGATTATCGTCGGCCAGCATGTGCTGGTTCATCTCGTTTTGCACGCAAGAGATGGATTCGACACCGCCTGCAACGTAAATGTCGGCCTCACCGGCAATGATGCGCTGGGCAGCCAAGGCAATGGTTTGCAAGCCAGACGAGCAAAAGCGATTGACGGTCATACCGGAAACACTAATCGGGCAATCCGCCGCCAGGGCAATCTGACGCGCGATGTTGGCACCGGTGGCGCCCTCCGGATTGGCACAACCCATGATGACGTCTTCGACTTCAGCAGCATCGATGCCCGCACGAGCAATCGCGGCCTTGACCACATGCCCACCCATGGTGGCTCCGTGGGTCATATTGAGGGCACCTTTCCAACTCTTGGCTAGACCAGTACGGGCAGTTGAGACAATTACAGCTTCACGCATGATGCGCTCCTTACAGAATATTGAAAATCAAAAAATCAGGTGAGATCTTTACCCTCGGCCACTCGTTTGGTAATCAGTTCAGCCGGTGTCCAGAAAGTCGGATCACCATGCGGATTGGCCGCGAAATCCTTCATGCGGGCCACCATGTTGAAAAGACCATATTGGTCGGCATATAACATCGGCCCACCGCGATGCAATGGGAAGCCGTAGCCACTCAGGTAAATCAAATCGATGTCGGATGCGCGCAAGGCAATGCCCTCGTCCAAAATCTTCGCACCCTCATTAACCAGGGCAAAAACCAGCCGTTGCACGATTTCTTCATCAGAAATTTTGCGAGGTTTTAGACCAATCTGCTCACGGTATTTAGCGATCATGGCATCGACTTCCGGATCTGGAATCGCATCGCGTTTGCCGGGTTGATACAAGTACCAGCCTTTGCCGGTTTTCTGACCAAAGCGACCCAACTCGCACAGCAAATCGGCTGTCTTAGAATAAATCATATTGGGCCGCTCTTGGGCGCGCCGCTTACGGATGTACCAGCCCACGTCATTGCCTGCCAAATCACCCATACGGAACGGACCCATGGCAAAGCCGAACTTCTCGGCGGCCCGGTCAACCTGTGCAGGTGTTGCACCTTCGTCCAGCATAAAGCCCGCTTGACGGCTGTACTGCTCAATCATCCGATTACCGATAAAGCCGTCACAAACACCGGACAAGACCCCGGTCTTTTTAATCGTTTTGGACAGTGCCATCGTGGTCGCCAAAACATCCTTACCGGTCTTGGCGCCGCGCACGATCTCCAGCAACTTCATGACATTGGCTGGCGAGAAAAAATGCGTGCCGATCACGTCCTGAGGGCGCGCGGTGAAGGCAGCGATTTTGTCCACATCCAGAGTGGAAGTGTTCGAGGCAAGAATGGCCCCAGGCTTCATGACTTTATCGAGCTGCTTGAACACCGTCTCTTTCACAGCCATGTCTTCGAACACCGCTTCAACCACGATGTCCGCTTGACCCACGTTGTCGTAGCTCACCGTGGGTGTAATCAGCGCCATGCGCTTTTCTACATCCTCGGCAGTCATCTTGCCTTTTTTAGCCGAATTTTCGTAGTTTTTACGAATCGTCGCCATGCCCTTGTCGAGCGCCTCTTGCTTCAACTCAAGCATGGTCACAGGGATACCGGCATTAATGAAGTTCATGGTGATGCCACCACCCATGGTGCCTGCACCAATCACGGCGGCACTCTTGATAGCCCGGACCGGAGTGCTCTCGGGTACATCGGGAATTTTGCCAGCTGCGCGCTCGGCAAAAAAGGCATGGCGCAGGGCTCTTGACTCCGGCGTAGCCATCAGCTCAATAAAGGCGGCACGCTCAACGGCCATGCCTTGATCGAAGGGCAATTCGCAAGCGGCACGGACCGCATCGATACATTTCACTGGTGCAGGGAAATTCTTGGCCATGGCCCCCGCGGTATTGCGCGCGAACTTCAAGAAGCCGGCCGCATTGGCATACTTCACTTTTAAATCGCGAACCTTGGGCAGGCCCTTATTTTCGGCCACGGCTTTGCGTGCGAAAGCAATCGCTGCATCGAGCACTTTATCGTCCACGATCTCATCGAAGAGCTTCGTGCCTGCAAACTTTTCAGCTTTAATCGCGGTACCCGAAACAATCATATTGGTGGCCAGTTCAAGCGGGATCACGCGCGGTAATCGTTGCGTACCTCCGGCTCCCGGCAAGAGACCGAGCTTCACTTCAGGCAAGGCCACGAGAGTGCCTTTTTGCGCGACTCTAAAGTGGCAACCTAGCGCCAACTCCAGACCACCACCCATCACCACCGAGTGAATCGCTGCCACCACAGGCTTAGTCGCCTGCTCCAATAAAACAATCAGGCTCAATAGATTGGGTTCACCCAATGCTTTCGGAGAGCCGAATTCACGAATATCCGCACCGCCCGAAAAGGCTTTGCCTGCACCGGTGAGCACGATGGCACTCACCGCCGGGTCCGCTAATGCCTTGCGGACGTCATTGGCGATGCCGACTCTCAAGTCGAAGCCCAGGCCATTCACTGGCGGATTGTTCATCGTGATCACAGCGATGTCGCCTTGATCACCATGCTTTTGATATTGGGTTGCAGTATTTTCTGACATAGGGGACCTCAGATTAAAACTAAATTAGCACGCTCGTACTTTTTTGTACTTCAAAAAAGCTGAGCGAATCATTTTCGCCCAGCCCAGTCCGGCATACACCTTGACCAACCGTCGAACTATACCTCCAACCACTCCTTGCGGATCTGGCTGTTCGCACGAAGTTCGTCTGGCGTTCCTTCAAACACAATTTGTCCATGTCCCATGACATAGACCCTTTGAGAAATTTCTAGAGCGATGGCAAGCTTTTGCTCCACCAGCAGCACCGAAATGCCTCGATTCTTGAGCTCTTTGAGATACTCAGCCACTAATTCGACAATTTTCGGAGCCAAGCCTTCGGTCGGCTCATCAATCATGATGAGATCGGGGTCGCCCATCAGAGTGCGACATAGGGTCAACATTTGCTGTTCACCTCCCGACAAAACCCCCGCTTGAGTATTTTCCCGTTCTTTCAAACGAGGAAACATTTTGTACATGTCGTCCAAGCTCCAGCGGCCAGCCACCTTACCCTTCATCCCCAGAATAAGGTTTTGCGCCACCGTAAGCGTCGGAAAAATGTCGCGATTCTCGGGCACATAGCCAAGACCTTTATGGGCCACTTGATAGGACTTCTTGCCGAGCATTTCCTCGTCTTTGAATTTGACCGAACCCTGACCATCCACCATGCCCATGATGGCTTTCACCGTAGTGGAGCGCCCTACCCCGTTGCGACCCAGCAGGCTCACGATCTCGCCCTTGTCGACCCGCATGTCAACACCGTGCAAGACATGGCTCTTGCCGTAATAAGCATGTAGATTAGAAACCTTAAGCATTGCAGACCTTAAACATTGCTGATCCTAAGCATTGACTACCATTCGCATTGACTAACACTAGCCATGAACACCATTACCCGTGAACACCATTAGAATGATCAACCTCAACCAAGTGCGTCGCCCATCAGTGCGCAATCGAGGTACCAAGATACGCTTCTTGCACTGCAGCGTTACCCCTGATCGCCGAAGGCACGTCACTGGCAATAACTTCGCCATAGACCAACACCGAGATTTTGTCGGCCAGACCAAAGACCACGCTCATATCATGCTCGACCATCACTAAGGTTTTGCCTTCCGTCACGCGGCGAATCATCTCAACGGCATGATCGCTCTCGGAGCGACTCATGCCAGCAGTAGGCTCGTCCAATAAAATCACATTGGCGCCGCCTGCGATGGTGATGCCTATCTCCAAGGCTCGTTGCTCCGCGTAGGTGAGTAGGCCAGCCTGCGCATTGGCGCGCGAGCTCAAACCAATTTGTTTCAACACGTCGTCGGCGCGCTCACTCGCGTCCTTGAGCTTACTCAGGCGATGCCAAAACGAATACTTGTAACCCAGGCTGTAAAGCGTTGCACAGCGCAAATTCTCAAAGACCGACAGGCGCGGAAAAATATTGGTGATTTGAAAACTTCGCGACAGTCCTTGGCGGTTAATTTCAAAAGGCTTGTCCTTAATGATCGACTTACCATTAAGTTGGATATCGCCTCCACTCACCGGAAAACGACCAGAAATTAAATTAAAAAGCGTCGACTTGCCGGCGCCGTTGGGTCCAATTACTGCATGGCGTTCGCCTTGCGCGATATTTAGGTTCACCCCGCGAATGATCTCGGTCTTGCCAAAGTTCTTTCGTACATCGGCTAATTTTAAGGACGGCGCACTCATGACCCCGACTCCTTTTTGATCTGAGCTTCAATCAACTCTTGTGTCGATCCCCATTCCCTTGCAAATTGCCGACGGGCCACCTCAAATGCCGCGCCCGCCACGATTAAAGCTCCAATCACGACAACCCAAGTGGCTGAGGTGCCCGCATCTACTGTGAATCCAAAGAGCTTTAGAGTGGTACCACCTGCCGACTCAAGGCTCAGGTGATAGCCAATCTCGATGAGAGCAATGATGGCCAGAGAAAGCGCGGCCCCAGTGAATAAGAGAGCCACATACGGACTACGCAAGCGCTTAAAAAATCCGAACTTGGCCACCCTTAAATTGGTCAACAAGATTCCGGCCAGACCGCCTGGTGCAAACATCACCATCAGCACGAAAAATGCACCCAAGTAGAACTGCCAAGCCTTGGTATATTCCGAGAGAGCTATGGAGAAGAATGCAAAGATCACCGCACCGAGAATCGGGCCGAAGAAGAACAGTGAACCACCAATAAAGGTTGCCAGGAGGATGCCTCCTGAGCGTATGGCGTGGACATTTTCACCTGAGACGATCTCGAAGTTAATCGCCGATAGACCGCCCGCAATACCCGAGAAAAACGCCGAGGCGATCAGCACAATGAAGCGTACATACTGCGTGTTATATCCAAAGAACTCGACCCGTTCGGGGTTCTCGCGCACGGCATTGGAGATCCGTCCCAAAGGCGTCCGAGAGAAAGCGAACATACCGGCAACGCACAAAAAAGTCCATCCGGCGATTAAGTAATACACCTGAATCGCCGAGCCATAGTTAATGCCCATAAACGCATCGCCGAACACGCGATTGGTCGTGATACCGCCCTCGCCTCCGAAAAAACCAGGAA
>JANLRI010000111.1:0-2851 GCA_031361565.1 Betaproteobacteria bacterium
GGCCTCAAGAAAAAGCCCTCCACCTCCGAATTAATTGATTGGTTAAAGCTTTTAATGGCCGAGGATATCCCGGCCGAAGCTCTGAAGAGCAAGGATGGCAAGGCCGCCATTCCGCCACTGCACGGAGCGCTCCTTAAAAATGAGCAAGACGTGCACCTGTTCGAAAGGCTGATCTTTATGGCGCGACATAACCGCTAGCGCTGCCTAGAAGCGCTCGCCGTGCGCAGGCCTTGAAGTCCTTAAGGCCCTCTCCGCGGCGAACCCTTCACCGCAAAGCGTATCAAGATGCTCAACATACCGATTCCCTCCCTCAACGCCGCCTGGTCACTCTTGGCCACGGCTATTTTGTTCGAGGTTGCGGGTACGACCCATATGAAGCTCTCTCAGGGCATGACCAACATTCGGGCCACGCTCATCATGTTTGCCTGCTATGCGATTGCCTTTTCACTGAACACCATGGCCGTGCGCCGTCTCGACCTCTCGGTCACCTACGCCATCTGGTCCGGCGTGGGTACGGCACTCACCGCCGTCATCGGTTTTATGTATTTCAAAGAAGCCATTACTCCCCTCAGAGTGATGGGAATCATGCTTATTGTTGCTGGAGTGCTGGCCTTGCACTGGTCAGTCCCCTCGCATTAATTGCCTTTAAGAGGTTTAAGCCCATGCTGATCGAATTTTTCCTCCATCTAAGAAATAACAAACTTCCAGTCTCCATCAAGGAGTTCTTGTTTTTGCTGGAAGCCATGAAGAAAAACGTCATCAGTAATTCGATTGACGAGTTCTATGTGCTGTCACGCGCCATCATGATTAAAGACGAGCGCAACTTCGACAAATTCGACCGTGCCTTCGGCGCCTACTTCAAAGGCATCACCGCCATCGAAGGCGTCGACATCAATGTGCCCATCGATTGGCTCAAGCGCCAGTTGCAACGCGAATTCACTGCCGAAGAAAAAGCCGCGATTGAGGCCATAGGTGGACTAGACAAACTCATGGAGCGCCTCAAGCAACTCCTGGAAGAGCAAAAAGAACGCCACGAAGGCGGCAGCAAATGGATCGGCACCAATGGCACCTCGCCCTTTGGCAACGGCGGCTTCAACCCCGAAGGCATCCGAGTCGGCGGCCCCTCGGCAGGTAACCGCACCGCAGTAAAAGTGTGGGAGCAACGCGCCTACAAAGACTATGACGACCAGGTCGAGCTAGGTACCCGCAACATCAAAGTAGCCCTCAGACGCCTGCGCAAATTTGCCCGCGAAGGCGCCGAAGAAGAGCTGGATCTCGACGACACCATCCACTCCACCGCCCGTAACGCCGGCTACCTCGACATCAAAATGGTGCCCGAGCGCCACAACACCATCAAGGTGCTGATGCTGCTCGACGTAGGCGGCACCATGGACGATCACATCAAACAAACCGAAGAACTCTTCTCCGCCGCCAAAACCGAATTCAAACACCTCGAGTTCTACTACTTCCACAACTGTGTCTACGACTTCCTGTGGAAGCACAACCGCCGCCGCCACGCCGAGCGCTTCGCCACCTGGGACATCCTCAGGAAATACAACTCCGACTACCGGCTGATCTTTGTAGGCGATGCCACCATGAGCCCGTACGAGGTGCTGCAACCTGGCGGGTCGGTCGAGTACAACAATGAGGAACCAGGGGCGGAATGGCTGCGACGCTTGGTCGATCGCTTCCCCAAGCACGCCTGGCTCAACCCGGAGCCTGAAGGCGTTTGGGAATATCGGCAATCGATTTCAGTGATTAAGCAGTTGATGCAGGATCGAATGTATCCGGTGACTTTGGCGGGGTTGGAGAAGGCTATGAGGCAGTTGTCGAAGTGACGATCAGAAGTGAGGATCGGTCGCGTGATTGATAAATCTTGAGGCTAGTTTGACTAATTTTTTGCGGGAGATCGAGGGAGATGCCTTCTCGCCCGGGGCATCGCATACTAATCTCGCCTGCGAGCCGATGGTGGTTAATTCCTCCGTCTATTTCCTTGAACTAAATCCTTCGGCCTAATCCTAATGCCTAAATAGTTATGTCTAAATCCTTAGTCCTAATTTCCAGTTAAGCAGGTTCTCGCATGCGTCCCATGAAAGTTCGTGAGTCCCAGATCGCAACAAGTCAGCGAGCAGATACATACACATACATGACTTCGGTCAAGTTCGCGATCGAGAGCGTGCTTGGCAAAAAGGCGTGGTACGAGCTCAAAGAGACTGAATCTGTGAAGCCTTGGCGAAAATGGGGGCTCAAGCTAATAACGGCTTATGAGCTTGCCTTGGGTTCAACTGTGACAGTTGCTGATGAGGAATGGCGCGAAGATGTTGCCGAGAATCTTCGAAGTGCTAAAGAAAGGTTGCCTAAATCGGAAACAATTGAAGATGTCGTTGCTTGCTTGTGCGCCACGCTGATACGCCAGTCATTCCTTCAAATTGGCTTCCTCCCAAGGTACCAGGGAAGAGACGGTCCAGTTCTCAAGTCGGAGAATTGGAAACTGGATGTTTATCGCTCGGTTCAATATGTTCAAAGCGAAGAACAGAAAGCATCAGTCTTCTTGAGCGAACAACAGCGAGCGATTGGCCACGAACAGCAATTTGAATTGAAGTACCAGCATCGAAAGAGCAAATCGAAGCTCAGTTTTCAGAAATGGTGTGAAGAGCTGGCGAAAGAAAATCTCAGCGCAGAAAATGAGTCGTCTGTTGGGGAAGCGAAAATTGAAGTTCATTGATATAACGGTCGGCTACATTGAGCCGTTGAAACCAAACGCCCCATCTTCGTTGGCGGCATGGCTTAACTTGTGCTTGGAACTGACAGCCTTGAAGCACCGAGGTTCGGCCAAAAAGGGCAAGGAAGA
>JANLRI010000236.1:0-2715 GCA_031361565.1 Betaproteobacteria bacterium
TGGCGATGATCGATACCGCCGACATCGTCGCCAAGCGCTACAAACTCAGCCGCGAATACCAGGACGAGTACTCACTGGAGTCACAGCGCCGTATGGCTGCAGCGCAGGCTGCCGGAAAATTTAAAGACGAGATTGTGCCCATGGCCACCAAAATGAAAGTGGTCGACAAAAACACCAAAGCCGAGTCCTTTGTGGATTACATCGTTGATCGCGACGAGTGCAATCGCCCCGAGACCACCTTGGAGGGGTTAGCGAAGCTAGAGCCCGTCAGAGGCCCGGGTAATTTCGTGACCGCTGGCAATGCGAGTCAATTATCCGATGGCGCGGCAGCGGTGGTATTGATGGAAGCCAAGCTCGCCGAAAAACGCGGTCTTCAACCCTTGGGACGTTTTGTCGCCTGGGCAGCAGCCGGTTGCGAGCCTGACGAGATGGGTATCGGCCCAGTGTTTGCAATTCCGAAGTTACTCAAGCGCCATGGTCTCACCATTGATGACATCGATCTCTGGGAACTGAATGAGGCTTTCGCCAGCCAATGCCTCTACAGTCGCGATAAGTTGGACATCGACCCTGCCAAGTACAACGTCAACGGCGGCTCAATCGCTATCGGCCATCCTTTTGGCATGACCGGCGCACGGCTCTCTGGGCACATCCTGCTCGAAGGTCGTCGTCGCAAGGCAAAATGGGGCGTAGTAACCATGTGTATTGGTGGAGGCCAGGGTGGCGCTGGTTTGTTCGAGATTTACAGCTAATTTTCGACTGCATGAACAATACGCAAGTCACCACCACGACCTTCGACTTCTCGGCTGCACACGCGGCACTGCAACGCTATTGCGACGCCAGGTTGCTGTCTGGCGTTTCCTCAGCCGTATTGAGGGGCCGAGACTTGGTGGACTTGCACTGCGCAGGGTTCGCCGATATCGAGGCCAAGACTCCTCTGCGCAGTGACCATCTGTTTCGCGCTTTTTCGAATACCAAACTAGTCACTTCCTGCGCGGTCATGCTGTTGATCGAAGAGGCTCGACTTAGCCTCGACGACCCCATTGAAAAATACATTCCCCAATTAGGCCAACGTAGAGTTCTCAAAGCAAGCGCCACTTCTATTGACGATACTGAACCCGCGCAATCTTCCATTTCCGTGCGCCATTTGCTCAGCCACAGCTCCGGATTGAGTTACGGCCTGCTTGACCCAGGCACGATAATTTACAAAGCCTATATCGCTGCCAAGGTACTGAATCCAGCCCAGACTTTGGCGGAAATGATGAATGCCCTGGAGCCTCTTCCCTTGATGTTTCATCCGGGTACAAGTTGGGAGTACTCGGTCGCGACCGACGTACTTTCGAGACTGGTCGAAATCGTCAGCGGGCAGCGCTTCGACACTTTTATTCAATCCAGGATCTTTGCACCGTTAGGCATGGTGGATACCGGTTTTGTCGTGCCTGAGGGGAAACACGCTTTGCTCGCGGCCTATTACGCGGGGGCTGATGTCCTAAACCCGATGAAGCCCGGCCTCACACGAGCCGATCAGGCACCTTGGCCAGGCGCCTACCTGAGTCCCGTGCCTCGCCTCTCCGGTGGTGGTGGCCTCGTGACGAGCCTTCCCGACATGCTCGCCTTTCTGCGCAGCTTCCTGCCGGGAGGTCGCACCTTGCTCAAGCCTGAAACTATCGCCCTGATGATGACTAACCAACTTTCTGACAAGGTAAGGATCGGCTTCCCTAACCTCGGAAGGGTGGAAGGAAAAGCGTTTGGCTTGGGAGGCGCAATTACCCTTACCCCGTCCTCGCTCGACCCGACGGAGTCTATTGGTGAATTTCAATGGGGCGGAATTGCAGGCACGCACTGGTGGATCTCACCAAAGCAGAATCTTGCCGGACTACTGATGACCCAACGTCAGATGTCCTTTTGGCACCCTTTCTCTTTCGAATTCAAGCGATTGGTTTACCGCGCAGTTCTAGCGTGATAAGTGCCACACGCCAGTGTTACTTAAGCACGCTTGCCGAGAAACGCTTCTTCAACATCCCTAAGTCGATCTTTGCCAAAATACATATCGTCATCTACAAAAAAGCTTGGTGAGCCAAAATTACCACACGCAACCGAGCGATCGGTGTTCTCAATTAATTCGGCCTTGACCTCAGGGCGGGCGCTGGCTTCAAGCAAGGCTTTGACCGGAAGGCCGGATTCCTCCAGGCTCGCTGCAATCACCGCAGGGTCGCCCATATTGCGGCCCTCGGCCCACATGTAGCGGTAGACCTCGTCGACATACTTTTCTAACATGCCGAGATGACGCGCGGCCACGGCACCACGCATAATGGCCAAGGTATTTACCGGGAAGAAGGGATTACGTTGAAACTTCGTAATCTGATGCCGGGCAATGAAGCGGCCCATCTCCAAGCGTTCATAGTCAGGCTTGTTTTTGATGCCCGCCATGCTCTCCATCGGCGAGCGATTATTGGTCGCTTTGAACACGCCACCCAAAAGCACGGGGACATATTCAAAGCGTGCGCCAATTCGCTTCTCAATATCGGGAATCACAAGGTGACTTAGGTAGGCATTGGGGCTGCCAAAATCAAAATGAAAAGCAAGTCGGGTCGTCATGGTTTCCTCTTTCCTAAACGATATTCATACTGTTACACCGGAAGATAAGGGATCGGCACAAAAAATCGTCCACCCACCGTCTTAAGTCCGCTGTTCTCGCTGAGCATGGCGTTAGCGCGC
>JANLRI010000145.1:0-6029 GCA_031361565.1 Betaproteobacteria bacterium
GGCCAGACTCCCTACAGCCAGTTCAATAGACAGGAAAATCCGCCCAGGAAATTTCAGCTTAAACTCAGTTGCTTCGAAATAGTCTGAGACCGGCCCTTTAATTTCAGCCAGATGAAAACCTAAGCCTGCCTCTTTGAGATCTTCGGCGATCTCTTGCAGCGCCAGTGCCCCGGAGCTATCCACATGATTGATTGCCGCGCCGCTCAGAACGACCTGTCGAAGCTCGGGCGTGGACTCGACAAGTTTGAGAATACTGGTTTTTAAGCCGGGAGCATTGAGGAAAGTAAGGGAGTCGTCAAACCGTAGAAGCATGATTCCCGGAAAGGTGGCCACTTCATGGCGAAGGATATTGCGGTAATGCTCGGTCCCTGGCACTTTTCCCAGCACCGCGATGTGCGGTGAAATGGATCCCGAGAGATAGATAAGCACACCCAAAGCGGCACCGAGCAGCAGGCCAAGCTCCAACCCCAGCGCGAATACACCGAAAAAAGTGCAAATCCACACGTACGCCTCGGATCGATCCCTGCGCAACAACCTCAGCGGCTCAACAAACGAAATCAAGGGGATCACCGCGACGATAATGACCGCAGCCAGAGAAAACTTGGGAACGCTATTGAAGACCCCGCCAGCGAGCAGCAAGATCAAAAAAGACAGGCCTGCCGCAACAACGGAGGAAAGTTGCGTTCGAGCTCCCGCCGAGAAGTTCACCATCGAGCGTGAGAATCCCCCTGCGACCGGCATCGCACCACAAATTGCCGCAACCCCATTCGCGGCACTTAAGGCGAGGATTTCCTGACGCACATTAATGCTTTCGCGACGCTTTTGCGCGAGCGATTGAGCCACCGCGAAACTCTCCACGTAGCTGACCAGTGCAATCATCATTGCATTCGGCAGCACCGCCCAAAACAGGTCGGATGAGACTGATGTAACCCAGCGCGCGTCTATTTTGAGGGCGCTTGCGGGCACAGCACCCACCACGGACCAAGCCGAAGTAGTCTTTCCGGAATAAAGCGCGAAGAGCAACGCCGACAACGCAAGAAGAAGGAGAGGCCCCATTCGCGAGATGAGTAGAGCACCGGTCTCACCGAGCCGCGAACGAGTCGCGCGCTGAAGCCACGGACCGACAAATTGACCGTAGCTAAACAACATCACGGCAGCAACAATGCCTTCGACAAGGGTCGACCCATTCATCATGGCTGACCACGTTTCACTCAATGCTTTTAGCTCAAACCCCGGCGACTTTGGTCCCACTCCACTTAGCCCAAGGAGCGGCTTGAGCTGACTCCACACAATCAGCACGGCCGCTGCGACAGTGAAAGCACTCAGAACAGGGTGCGAAAAAACTCGCGTGACGACCTCTAAACGGAGGCCAACCAAGAGCGCCAAAAAAAGCGCCGCCTGTGCAGCCAGCAAGGACACCACCACGACTTGTTGGCCGGGAAAGCGCTGCAGAACTTCGGCCAGCATCAACGCGGCAACCGAGACCGGCCCCACAGAAAGCGTGCGACTGCTACCCAAGAGGGCGTACACCAACATGGGTAGCATGCTCGCGGCCAAACCCACCTCGGGGGGTAAGCCTGCCAATTGTGCGAAGGCCAAAGCCTGGGGCACCAACACCAAGCCCGTGATGACGCCCGCAACAACATCGGCGGCGCGGTGCGCGCGCCCGTCAGTGAGCATGGCCGATAGCCCAGGGGCAAAGATTTTAAGGTTCACTCGGTTTCTCTTGGCTGATTAGGCCAACCAGCGCTTCGCACCCCACATACCGACCAACAAGGCGACCACGAAAGCCAGAGCGTCGAGGCCCCCGCTCAAGAGTGAAGCCAAACCCGGTCCAGGACAGTAGCCTGCTAAACCCCAGCCGATGCCAAACATGGCGGATCCGGCCAAAAGTTTGCGATCAATGTCATTCTTGCTGGGTAAATGGAACTTTTCGCTCACCCAAGGCCGATTGCTTTTAGGGGTGATTGCAAAAGCTAAAAGTGTGACCATTAAGGCGCCGCCCATCACCAAGGCGAGCGACGGATCCCAAAAACCGGGTTGCGCTTGCCAGGAAATTCCTTTGAGCAATCCACCCAGATCTAGAAACCCAATAACCTTGGCGGGTTGGGTCATACCCGAGAGCACCAGGCCAAGCGAAAAAAGAAGGCCTGCCCCCAGGGAATAGGCCAGCACCGCTGGCGATTGATTAGCTCGTGTTTTTGACATGATGTTTCGATTCCTATTTAGATCATTGCCCGACCGAGGACGAGGTAGACGGCCGCGACCGTCACAAACCCGAAGGCCATAAAAGTTAGGGTCGCGACTAAAGATCGTAGCGAGCGACGGCCTAAGCCACACACGCCATGGCCGCTGGTGCATCCCGCACCCAACACGGTACCCACGCCCACCAATAGACCAGCCGAAATTAAAACAGCCAACGGCCGCGTGCTCACCATCGCAGGCTGCAGCCAAGCCGCAAACACAGCACCACCGCCGATCAACCCGAGAAGAAAAGCCCATCGCCACATTCTGTCGGAGGTTGCCTCGGTGGCCGAGGGCACCAAAGCGGAAGCGGCTATTCCACTAATACCCGCCACTCTGCCGATGGAGGCCAGAAGTAACCAGCTCGCCAGGCCAATCAAAACACCGCCGCCCAAGGCCTGCGCGGCTGACAATATATTTGCATTCATTATGAACTCCAGTACTAGGCGATCTCGTCAATATACCATATACTCCTGGGGGTATATTTATATTTGATGAATAAGGAGTCTGTTTGATGTCAAAACTAAACGATCCAGTCAAGAAAAAAGCGCTCAAATCGCGGCTAGCCCGCGTTGAAGGGCAATTGCGGGCCCTGCAAAAATCCCTAGAGGGTGAGGCCGATTGCGAGCTGCTCTCCCAACAATTGAGTGCATCCCGTAAGGCGCTCGACAAGGCCTTCTTCGTCATGGTGGCCTGTGTTATCGAACAAGGCGAAATTCCGCCCACCCAAATTGCCGCAATGCTGAGCAAGTATGCCTAAGCGCCCACCATCGCAACCCAGCGTTAATCTCAGCGCTCCAGTGCAAGCTTGCCCACCCCTCCAACTATTCGACTCCGCCTCGAGCACGTACACCTACATTGTGTTTGACGCGCTTAGCCAAGAAGCCATTATTATCGACCCGGTCGACGTACAGTTGGCGCGTGATAGCGAAGTGCTCAGACAACTTGGCGTGCAACTGCGCTATGTGGTCGAGACTCATGCTCACGCTGATCACATTACCAGCGCCGGAGCATTAGTTCATAACACGGGCGCACAGGCTGCCACTCCGTCGGGCTGCGGCATCACACCCTCTGCAATACAGCTCAGGGATGGAGAGGTTCTGCGTTGCGGCTCGCAAGCGCTGCGCGCGATCCATACCCCTGGGCATACGGCGGGCGGTATGAGCTTCCTCTGGGGACACCATTTATTCACGGGCGACACCTTGCTGATCGGCGGCTGCGGCCGGACCGACTTTCAATCCGGTAGCGCCGTGGCACTGTACCAAAGTCTCACCGCAAAACTATTTGCACTTCCCGACAACACAGTCGTCTGGCCGGCGCATGACTACAAGGGTCAAACATCCAGCACGATAGGTAGGGAGCGAAGATTCAATGCCCGGCTGACGAGTCAGGGTGTTTTGCGCAGCCAGGATGAGTTTGTAGCGCTCATGAACAGCCTGGATCTGCCGCGCCCAAGACGGATGGACGAGGCGGTCCCCGCCAACCTCAACTTGGGCTTGCGCACTGACCTTGAGCGACACGGTTAAATACGAAACGACTTGCGCTCTTCGCTGCGACCAAGAGGTATTCTTATAGCCCTCTTCGTCGCGCCACTTTCAATAGAGTATTCATGATCAGTTTTAGCCTAGACCCAAAAGATGAAGCCCTCGCCCTTAAGGTCGAGACCTTCGTGCGCGAGACCGTTATTCCCTATGAAACCGATGCGCGCAATAGCGCTCACGGCCCGACCGAAGATCTACGCCTCGAGTTAAACGCTCTGGCGCGTCAGGCCGGGGTACTCGCAACCCATGTTGCGCCGGAATTTGGTGGGCTTGGCCTGTCTCAGTTGCAAAGAGCCATCGTGTTTGAGGCTGCAGGCTATTCTCCGCTTGGGCCAATCGCTGTACATTGCTCCGCGCCTGACGAAGGCAATATGCACATGCTTGAGCTAATCGGCAGCGATGCACAAAAGCACAAATATCTCAAACCACTGGCCAGTGCTAAAACCCGGTCTTGCTTTGCCATGACCGAGCCAGAAGGCGGCGCGGGGTCGGATCCCTCTCTACTTGCAACCAGTGCCGTGGGCGATGGCAAGCGCTTTGAAGTCAACGGCAAAAAATGGCTGATCACCGGATTTGATGGTGCGAGCATGATGATCTTGATGGCGCGCACCGTGGTTAACGCAGAGGATGTTGGCGCCACCATGTTCATGGTCGATTTACCAAACCCTGCGGTTCATCTGGTTCGCATGATTGACTCTATGGACTCCTCGTTTACCGGCGGTCACGCCGAGCTCGACATACGCGGCCTTGTCGTCACGGCGGACGACATCCTGGGCGAAATTGGCAAGGGCTTTCGTTACGCTCAGGTACGTTTGGCTCCCGCCCGACTCACACATTGCATGCGCTGGCTAGGGGCGGCGCGGCGCGCTCAAGATATTGCCCTAGCCTACGCACGCAAACGTCAGTCGTTTGGCAAGTCTTTAGGTGAGCATCAAGGTGTAGGGTTTATGCTGGCCGATAATGACATGGATCTGCATATGGCGCGACTCGTAACCCGCGAAGCCGCATGGCAACTGGATCAAGGTCACAAGGGGAATATGGATTCCAGTCGCGCCAAGGTGATTGTCTCCGAAGCTTTATATCGAGTTGGAGATCGCTGTGTACAAATTCTGGGTGGCGCGGGGCTCAGCAGCGATACCCGTGTGTCACAAATCTTTCGCGAATTGCGCGCTTTCAGGGTCTACGACGGGCCATCGGAGGTGCATCGCTTTAGTCTCGCACGACGGTTACTCGCGGGGAAGTAGCCAGCCGACCGTTGCACAAAACCTTGTCGGGTCATTGCAGCAGGGCGTCCGGCCCAGCGCCAAGTGCGCCATTAGTCGTCGCTAGCCGCTGAACCACCTGTTAACCCCGATGAACGGCAAGGCTGGTGGCAGACCCACCGAAAGCAAACGCCTAAACTTATCGGGTGAACTCGGATTCTTCTCAAACCATAGCCTTCAACGCCGCGAGCACCTCAAAAGCGAGGCGCTTACGGGTTGGTTCGCGTTCGCAGTTTTCCGCCTTGGAAGCCCGGACGCTTTACTCAGCCGACCTTGGTCTTGCAGGATCTCTTCCCGGCGCTGAGAGCGTTTCAGCACTTCCGGCCGAAGTGGGCTCGCCGAGAGCATCGCAATCGGCCGACCCAGGCCGAAACTTGACTCTCACTGACAAGGCTCAAACAAATGAGGTGGTAACTCCGACGGCCGAACGAGACGCCTTCGCGGATTTTCTAAAACTAAGCGCGGGCGTAAGTGGCGGCGCGAAGCCATCCGCCTTAGAAGTTGTCTTAATCGATAGTCGGGTCTCGGATATCGAGGCATTACGGGCCGATTTCCGACAGCAAATTGCTCAGGGGCGCAATTTGGCAGTCATGGTGATTGACAGTCAAACCGATGGCGTGCTGCGCGCCACGCAAATGCTCGCCGCCGCAGGGCAACCCGTCTCGACCTTACACATCATTAGTCACGGCGAGAATGGTGCGCTAACCCTGGGCTCCTCACGAATCGATAGCCAAACCATCGAGACCCTTAGCGCTGAACTTGCGACATGGAGTCGATATTTAAGCGTCGATGCCGATGTGCTTATCTATGGCTGCGATTTGGCCGCCGACCTCGCAGGCGAGACCATGCTTTCCCGTCTGGGGGAAATTACTGGGGCGGATATTGCGGCCAGCCGAGACCTTACCGGCGCCAGCCAATTGGGCGGCGACTGGGACCTTGAGTACCACTCCGGACATATTGAGTCTGCCGTTATTGCCAGCAC
>JANLRI010000152.1:0-3635 GCA_031361565.1 Betaproteobacteria bacterium
CGCACTGCTTTGCCCGAGTCGTCGTTACCTGGAATGACGTAATCAATGCCTTCGGGGTTGTGGTTAGTGTCGACCACAGCGATGACTGGAATACCCAGCTTTTTAGCTTCGGTAATTGCAATTTTGTGATAGCCCACGTCGACCACGAACAGCGCATCTGGAAGTCCGCCCATGTCCTTGATACCACCGATGGCTTTGCTGAGTTTCACGATTTCACGTTGAAACAGCAAGGCTTCTTTCTTCGAGAGACGCTCAACACCACCCTCTAAGGCGGTGGCTTCCATGTCCTTCAAACGCTTGGTCGAAGCCTTGACGGTTTTAAAGTTGGTGAGCATGCCACCGAGCCAGCGCTGGTCAACATAAGGCATGCCGGCGCGAGCGGCTTCTTCAGCAATAATCTCGCGAGCCTGACGCTTTGTGCCCACAAACAGAACCGTGCCACGATTGGACGAAAGCTTGTTCAAGTAGCTCATCGCATCGTTGAACAAACCAACTGTCTTTTCTAAGTTGATAATATGAATTTTGTTGCGATGGCCGTAGATATACGGGGCCATCTTGGGGTTCCAGAAGCGGGTTTGGTGGCCAAAATGGACACCGGCTTCGAGCATTTCACGCATAGTGACTGACATAACTAACTCCAAAAGGGTTGGGACTAACGTCTGAATCTGCCCGATGAACGTGCTCTGGCTGCGTGCTCTTCAGCACTCCCAGGCAGCGCAAATCGGACCCTTTTTGATCAGACGCGGGATTTAACTTACTCAAAAAAGCCGGTGCAAAATTTGCGATCGGCACCAGTACCAACACAAGTACCGACACCTGAATCGACAAGCTGCCCACAAAGAACAGCAAATTCAATAAGTTAGCCTATAATTCTAGCATGAAATTTTCAATTAAGACAGATGCCGAGATTGCGGGCATGAGAGTGGCCGGACGCCTAGCCTCCGAAGTGCTGGATTTTCTGGAAGGCAAAATTCGCCCAGGAATGACCACGGGGCAGATTGACAAGATGGTTCACGACTACGCCGTCAATGTGCAAGGAACCATCCCCGCAACGCTTGGCTACGCACCACCAGGCTACACACCCTACCCTGCATCCTGCTGTACCTCGGTCAACCACCAGGTTTGTCACGGCATTCCTGGTCCTAAGATCCTCAAATCTGGCGATATTGTCAACGTTGATGTGACCGTTATCAAGGACGGTTACCACGGCGATACGAGTCGCATGTATTTGGTTGGAGAAGCGTCCATTGGCGCTAAGCGCCTGTGCGATATCACTTATGACTGCATGTGGCTGGGCATTGCCCAAGTACGCCCTGGTGCGACTATTGGCGACATCGGTCACGCCATCCAAACCTACGCAGAAAAATCAGGGTACTCTGTGGTGCGCGAATTTTGCGGGCATGGGATTGGCAAAAAATTTCACGAAGAGCCGCAAATTCTTCATTACGGCAAGCCTTCTACCGGCGAGAAACTCGTGGCCGGCATGATTTTCACTGTAGAACCTATGATTAATGCCGGACGACGTGAAATCAAAGAACTGACCGACGGTTGGACCATCGTTACCAAGGACCATAGCCTTTCAGCGCAATGGGAGCATACTATTCTGGTGACCGACGATGGATACGAAATTCTTACCCAGTCAGCCGGAACACCTGCTCCTCCAAGTGTGGTGACTTCCGCAGTCTAGAAATCTTTTTAACCGACCACTCTGAAATGAGCCAAAGCCAGTATCTCGTCGAAAAAAAGGCTCTGCTCGAAAGTCTGTCGGCTAGTTCGATTCAGGCCAATCTGGGGCAGATGTGTCGACTGGCGGAAAAACATTTAAAACTTCTGTGGGATGAAGCCGAGCTTGCAGCGGATGCAAGCTTGCTTGCCGTGGGTGGCTTTGGCCGGGGAGACTTATTCCCGTTCTCGGATGTCGATCTCCTCATCCTCCTACCCAAACTAGACCACGCCCTGGACGGCAAGTTAGAACGCTTTATTGGCCTTTGCTGGGATACAGGATTAGAGATCGGCCATAGCGTTCGCACGGTGGACGAATGTCTTAGCGAAGCTCAGGCCGACTTCAGTATCCAAACCGCGCTTTTGGAGAGACGCTTTCTTTACGGCCAGCGCAGCCTCGCTTTCAAGCTAGCCCAGGCGCTCAAAAGCTTGATCGACCCCAAAACCTTCTATTCCGCCAAGCTTCTTGAACTCCAGCAGCGTCACGCCAAGTTCGAAGATACGCCATACAGCCTAGAGCCCAACATTAAAGAAAGTCCCGGAGGCCTACGTGACTTACAAATTTTGTTGTGGATTTCCCGAGCTTCAGGCCTAGGTGACAGCTGGCAGGGCATGATTAAAAGCGACTTAATGACTCGCGAGGAATTAAGCGAGCTAAAGCGCGCGGATCGTATTCTTAAAACCTATCGCTGGGTTCTGCATAAGGTGGCCGGCCGTCGTGAGGACCGATTGGTGTTTGACCTGCAGGCCCAGGTCGGAAAGCAATTGGGCTTCGATAATTCGCCCGCCGTAGTCAAAAGTGAACGCCGGGTCTCAGAAGAAGTGATGCAGCGCTACTACATTGAAGCCAAGCACATCACTCAACTGAACACCATCATTCTTCAAAATCTCGAAGACCGCCTGTTTCCACAACCTGATGCTAAACCCGAACCTATCAATTCGGAGTTTCGTAACCGCGATGGTTTACTTGAGCTGATTGACCCACAACGGTTTCAGACTGACCCTTCAGCAATTTTGCGAGCCTTTCTGGTGATGCAGCAACATCCCGAACTTAAGGGGATGACCACGCCAACGATTCGAGCCCTGTGGCGTGCACGACACCAAATTAATGCGGCTTTTCGACGTGAGCCCGAGAATCGCGCACTTTTCTTAAAGTTTTTGATGCAACCTCGGGGCATCACTAGAGAACTGCGACGCATGAACAAGTGGTCAATTTTGAGCCGCTATCTACCGGTGTTCGGCCGCATTGTTGGACGCATGCAGCATGACCTGTTCCACGTGTATACCGTTGATCAACACATCCTCATGGTCGTGCGGAATTTTCGGCGTTTTTTTATCGCTGAACATGCCCACGAGTATCCTTTTTGCAGCCAACTCGCTGCCGATCTAGAAAAGCCATGGCTCGTAACGATTGCCGCTCTGTTTCATGACATTGCCAAGGGTCGGGGAGGAGATCACTCTAAGCTTGGTATGGTGGACACCGAGATTTTTTGCAGACACCACGGCTTAAAGAAAGCGGATACGGCCTTTGTCTCTTTCTTGGTCGAGCATCATCTCACCATGTCCTCGGTCGCGCAAAAGCAGGACCTGAGCGATCCCGAGGTGATTGAGGGTTTCGCAAAATTAGTGGGTGATCCAGAGCGGCTCAAAGCCCTTTATCTACTGACCGTTGCGGACATTCGGGGCACGAGTCCGAAGGTATGGAACGCCTGGAAAGCCAAGCTGATTGAGGACCTATTTCGACAAACCGCGCGCTTCTTAAGCGGCGAGAAAGCCAACTACGATGTCATGGCGGATAGTAAGCGCGACGAAGCTCGACGCCTACTAAATCTCTACGCCCTGGCCCCGGAAAGCTATGAGGCGTTTTGGTCGAGCCTCGATCTACCCTATTTTTTACGTACCGACCCCGCCGA
>JANLRI010000176.1:0-4673 GCA_031361565.1 Betaproteobacteria bacterium
GACCAAGATGCCAGCAAGGGCATCGGCCAGGAGGGGGATCAAAGCCGTCGCAATGGGCCCGCTACCCGCCAAGCTGACCAAGGCGGCCACCTGATGCAGCACCGGCAGGCCATGCAAGATGATACTGCCACCGACCAGGAACATGGCGGCCGTACCGGCGATCGTTAGCAAGCGCATGAGCATGGGAGCGAACGCCAGAATCGCACGCCCGAGTTTTTGCCTTGCCATGCCAGCGCGCTTGGTGAGCCAAAGGCCAAGATCGTCCAGTTTGACGATACCTGCCACCAAACCATATACCCCGACGGTCATCAGGATGGCGATCAGGACCAAGGTACTGGCTTGCTTGAGAAGTGTTTCGTTGGCGACCGTGCCCAAGGCGATCACGATAATTTCGGCAGAAAGAATAAAGTCAGTGCGTACCGCGCCCTTGATCTTTTCTTTCTCGATGAGCACCAAATCCTTCGAGGGGTCGGCGTTCGCGCGCACAACTTTTGCGTGATGCTCAGTCACTTCAAGGGCTGAGTGAAATAGTTTGTGGAAAACTTTCTCGAACCCTTCGAAGCACAGGTAGGCGCCGCCGATCATGAGTAAGGCGGTGGTCACCCAAGCGGGTAGAAACGCGCTGATGAGAAGCGCCGCGGGCACGAGAATCGCTTTGTTCAGGACGGAACCTTTAGCGACGGCCCAGACAACTGGCAGCTCTCGGTCGGCGTTTACCCCTGCAACTTGCTGGGCATTTAAGGCGAGGTCATCGCCCAGCACACCGACCGTCTTTTTGGCGGCAACTTTGGTCATCAACGACACGTCGTCGAGGATGGAGGCGATGTCGTCCAATAGCGTTAAAAGACTTCCGGCAGCCATGGGCTACGATCCTTGCGATGGGTTTTCGTCTGCTGGGCACAGTGTGCCACAGGACCGTCGCTGCCAAGAGACGAAATTAGGCCTTAGTAATAAGTCGCAAGCGCCTCTTTGCCAAAGCCGATCAAATCCTGCATTCGCCCGGCCTTCACTTTGTTCGCCCAGTCGGGATCGACCAGCATGCCTCGGCCCACCGCCACAAGATCAAACTCATTGGCTTCCAGGCGTTTAAGCAAATTATCCAAGGGTTGCACTTCACCGATTTCGCCCTGATAGGCACCGAACAAATCACTGCTGAGACCGATGCCACCAACAGTGATGGTGGGCTTACCGGTGATCTTCTTGGTCCAACCTGCCAAGTTTAAGTCTGAACCTTCAAACTCTGGCTGCCAGTATTTTCGATTGGAGCAGTGGAAAATGTCGATACCGGCTTTACTAAGCGGTGCCAGAAATGTCTCGAGCTCTTGGGGGGTGAGCGCCAATTTTTTGGTGTAGTCCTGCTGCTTCCACTGCGAGAAGCGAAGTATCACCGGAAATGATGGTCCAACCGCCGCACGCACCGCCTCAATGATTTCCACCGCAAACTGGGTGCGCTTGACCAGTGAGCCGCCGTATTTATCGCTGCGCTGATTGGTATCTTCCCAAAAAAACTGGTCGATCAAATACCCGTGTGCACCGTGCAGTTCAAGCGCGTCGAAACCGAGGGCTTTGGCATGGCCCGCGCTCTTTGCGAAAGCTGCGATGACTTCGTCAATATCGCTCTGGGTCATCGCTACCCCCACGCTGCGACCGGCTTTGTGTAAGCCTGATGGGCCAGCGGCAGGGTAGGGTGCGATGCGGTTAGGGTCGCGCGGGCGCATGGTGCCGACATGCCAAAGTTGTGGTGCGATCTTGCCGCCCGCTTCGTGCACGGCGCTGACGACGTCGGCCCAACCTTCCAGCGCTTCTGGGCGATGAAAATCTGGAATGTTGGGGTCATCGGGTCCGGCCCAGGCGTGGTCGACCGTAGTGCCTTCCGTGATGATGAGACCACAGCCACCTTCCGCTCGGCGTCGGTAATAGTCGGCATTGATCGGGTTCGGGGTCGCGCCTGGTGATTGGCTGCGCGTCATGGGGGCCATGACAATGCGATTGTTGAGCTGGAGTGTGCCGAACTGAACTGCGTCGAAGAGGGCCGCCATGCTGATCCTTGTAGTGCGCGCAAAGCAGCAATTATGACGAAGTCAGGCGCCTTCCATGGATCGGACGCTCGATTCAACCTTTTGTCGTAGAATTTTACATGTACAAGATGCGGGCGGTCCCTGAATTTTCATGGGTAAGGATAGCTGCACGTGATTGTTGAGGTAATTCAAAGGGTTGGGTGCTCGTCGTGCCATCGCTGTGACTTTTGGCACGAAATATGCTTAATATTATTTAACAATATCTTCGACGTCCCCAAGGAGTTTTGCTATGAAAAAGTATCTTTCTGCGCTTTTAACGGCGTCTAGCTTGGCTTGCGTTTCGGTCGCTCCCGCTCATGCCGCGCTCATCGACGTTTTTGCCCAGGCGAACTCCAGCTCCGGGGGCACGGCTGCCTCGTCGGGCTTGACTTTGACCCTAGGCCAATCCTTTTCGGTCGTCGTTTCGCCCACTGATCTTTGGAGCGCTGGTGCTCTGCCTAGGTGGTCCAACGCCAACGGACTGATCGGACCTCTTCTTTCAACGGGTAGCGACGAATCTGGCACTGTGGCCGGTACCGCAATTGGAGCCAATTTCGGTACCTTTACTCAATCTGGTTTGAGCGCCCCGTTTGGTGCGCTGGTTGGTGAAATCTCGGGCACCTTCTTCTTGTTAGGCACCAGTTTTTCTGGGCCGGCACCTGCTGCTGGTCTCTTGAACTTCTACTATTGGGATTCTAATTCTGGCGATAACGGCGACAAAGTATCCGTCAATGTTCAAGCCACTGGTGTGCCAGTACCGGGTACGTTATGGTTACTCGCTGTAGCGGCGCTACCTCTATTACGCCGTCGGCAATAGGCCTGAGCCTGTTCTCGGCCCGCTGCCTGCCTTGACCTTAATCACTTGGTCAAGGTTGCCGGTTTCAATGAACTGCTCATGCGATCACCCGGACCCGAATCACATGGGCTACCGCCCTGATGGCATCCACCACGTCGATATTCGGCAGGCCTTCGACATCAATGATGTTGAAGGCTAGTTCACCACGACTCTTGTTGAGCATGTCAATCACGTTGACTTGACGCTTGGCGAGTTCGGACAGCACTTGCCCTAACACCCCCGAGACGTTGTCGTTCGAGAAGGTCATGCGGGTCGTGCCGGGGGTGCGCGCCATGACCATCGCCGGGAAATTGACGGCATTGACGATGTTGCCGTTTTGCAGATAATCCATAAGCTGATTGGCCGCCATGATGGCGCAGTTTTCTTCTGATTCCTCAGTGCTGGCGCCGATATGGGGCATCGCAATCACCTTGGGGTGATTGAGCAGAATCGGCTCAGGGAAGTCGCATACGTATTGGCCCAGCTTGCCCTTGCCGAGACTGTTCAACACGGCCGCCGCATCAACAATGCTTTCACGCGCGAAGTTGAGGAGCACAGCTCCGGGCTTTACAAGCGCAAGCGCATCGGCATTGATCAGGTGGTGCGTCGCGTCTAGTGCGGGGACGTGAATTGAGATGTAGTCGGAGCGAACCAGTAAGGCCTGCAAGTTCTCCATGCGAGTGACGGCATTCGAGAGACGCCAAGCGGCGTCGATGGATAGTGCCGGATCAAAGCCGAGCACATTCATGCCCATGGCGAGTGCAACGTCCGCCACCATTGAACCGATCGCCCCTAGGCCCACCACGCCCAAGGTCTTGCCCTTGAGCTCAGCACCGGCAAAGCGGGACTTTTCTTTCTCGAGTAAGGCCGACATCTGGGCAGCGTCGCTCAGCTCGGTCAAGGTGTTGACATAGGCAATGCCCGGCAAAATGCCACGAGTCGCCAGGAGCATGCCAGCCACCACTAACTCTTTGACGGCATTGGCATTGGCTCCAGGGGTATTGAACACCACGATGCCCAACTTGCTGAATTCGGCAATCGGTACGTTGTTCACCCCAGCGCCCGCACGCGCCACCGCGAGTAAGGAGTCTGGCACGTCCATACCTTGCAGCTTTTGGCTGCGAATCAAAAACGCATCCGGGTGGCCAATGTCGCTGCCGACTTCGTAGGAGCCACGCGGAAAGCGATCTAAACCCTTGACGCTAATTTGGTTGTAGGTGCGAACCTTATGCATTGTATGAGCCTTGAGAATTCTGACAAAGAGCTTCGAGAACGAGAGTCATAAGAACTTGTTCTCAAACTTTACGCGGTCACTTGCTCGTAGGCCCATTTCAGCCAGGGCATGAGTGCTTCAAGATCTGACTTCTCCACCGTCGCGCCGCACCAGATGCGCAGACCCGCCGGTGCATCTTTGTAGGCTCCAATGTCGTAGGCCACGACTTCCGTCTCCAACAGCTTGACCATCTTCTTAACCTGGTCTTCAGTGGCCTTGCATGTGAGGCAAACACTGGTGTTGGACCGAGTGAGGGGGTCTTGGGCAAGAAAAGAAATCCACGCGTTTTCGGCAACAAACTTTTCAATCACCGCAAGGTTGGCTTGGCTGCGTGCTATCGTGCCGGACACCCCACCTAGACTCTCAACCCAGTTGAGTGCATCCAAATAGTCGGCTACACAAAGCATTGAGGGCGTGTTGATGGTTTCGCCTTTGAACAAGCCCTCGAGCAACTTGCCACCCGACTTCATGCGAAACACTTTGGGCATGGGCCAGGGTGGGTTGTAGG
>JANLRI010000178.1:0-9801 GCA_031361565.1 Betaproteobacteria bacterium
GCGACAAGCTGCCGCCCTCGGCGCGTTCGGGGTTCAATCTGCTGATCGAGTTGCTTTGGGCTGCGTTTGCGATATCCCTCATGGTGCTAGGTTGGATGGTGGCTCGTGTGGCCCACCTGCAAGAATCCCCTGGGCTGGAAGTACCCATGAGTTACCCCTATGCTGGAATGGTACTGGGCGGCACCTATCTGCTCTTCGTGGCGTTGCGCCGCTTGATCAATAAGGCATGGATGGTTGCAACATGACCTGGTTCTTGTTTGCCTTAATGCTGGGCACCATGCTGATCGGCGTACCCATTCTATTATCGATCGCGCTGGTGGGCTATGTGGGCGTAGCTGCCGTTCCCGACCTGGTCTTGCCATTGTTCGCGCAAAAGATGTTTGCCCAGCTCGATTCCTTTACCTTGCTGGCCTTACCCTATTTTATCCTGGCAGGCGCGCTCATGTCGGCCAGCGGGATGAGCCAACAATTGGTGGATTTTTCTCGCGTGTTGGTCGGGCACTTGCGGGCTGGCTTGGCACACGCATCGGTCGTGGCCAGTATGATTTTTGCTGGCGTTTCAGGCTCCAGCACGGCGGATGCCTCCGCTATCTCAGCCATCGTGATTCCAACCATGAAAAAATCCGGTTACAAACCGGGCTTTGCGGCGGCCCTGATTGCAACGGCGGGCACCATTGGCGCCATCATCCCGCCGAGCATGGTGATGGTGGTGTACGGATCGATTGCACAGGTATCGATTGGCGGCCTGTTTTTGGGCGGCATTATTCCGGGTATTTTAGTGGGTCTGTTCTTGATGGCCACCATTAAAATCTATACCTACCTGCCCGACTATCCTGAGCTGCGTGAAGTGCATGGGCGCTTTTCTTTGAAAGCCTTGTTCAAGTCCCTGCTTGTCGTCTGGCCTGCACTGCTCGGCCCAGTGATTATTGTCGGTGGGATATTGAGCGGTATCTTTACCGCCACCGAAGCGGGTGCGGTTGCCTGCCTCTATGCCTTTCTGCTGGGTACGCTGTTTTATAAAAAGATCAAGCTGCGCGACCTGCCAGGGATCTTCCTTGAAGCGGCCTTGATGACCACGATGGTGTCGGGCATTATTGCCGTGGCCGGAGCCTCAGGCTGGCTTCTCGGCTATCTTCAATTCAATGAGGGGGCTCTCAAATTCGTCACCTCCATGTCGCAAGACCCTAGCATGGTGTTGCTGATCGTAGCCGCCGTGATGATTGTGCTGGGTACCTTTGTCGATTCGTTAGCGGTGCTGCTGGTATTTGCGCCAGCCGCCATACAAATCAGCAAAGTGTACGGCATTGATCCCATCCAGATGGGTTTGGTGATGGTCATGTGCAACCAAATTGGCGCGGTGTCACCGCCCACCGCCCCGCTCTTGTTCATTACCACAAGCATCGCTAAATGCTCATTCTCGGAAGTGAACCGGCACGTCTGGTGGTTCATGCTGGCCGAAACGCTGGTACTCCTCATGGTGATTTTTGTTCCAGCGATGTCTACCTGGATTCCGCGACATTATCTCGGCAAATAATTCGTTCGCCGAACATTCATGGCGTAAGCGTAGAGAGCCATAAATCTCCCACGATAAAAGGTATCGCATGAAACCCGCCACAGTATTCATCACGCATTCCCCACATGCGCTCAGCCACTACTACGGCGCGCGCGCACTGGCTGCACTGCAGGCCGTGGCGGAGGTGCGTACTCATGGTAGCGAGCAGGAGCTAAGTATCTCGGAGTTGGTAGAAAGAGCGGGTCGTTGCCACATCATTGTGAGTGACCGGGTGCACGCCGGTAGCGCTGCCTTGTTGGCCCAATTACCCCTGCTTCTGGCGTTTTGCCGTTGCGCAGTGGATATTCGTAATGTCGACGTCGCAGCGGCTTCCGCGCACGGAATCTTGGTGACCCAGGCGAGTGCCGGCTTCAAAACCTCCGTAGCCGAATGGATTCTTGGTGCCATGGTGGACTTGAGCCGTGGCATCTCCCTTGCCGCCCGGTCCTACCATGATGGCCGAGTTCCCGTCGCGCGGATGGGACGGGAGCTCAGGGGGTCCACCATCGGCATCATTGGCTTCGGGCAGATCGCGAGAACCTTGGCACCCATCGTGCGAGCCTTAGGCATGAGATTATTAGTCAATGACCCGTTCGCCAGCATTGACACCTCTGATGGTGAAGCCAGCACTCTCGATAATCTGTTGACGCAGTCCGACTATGTTGTGTGCTTGGCCGTCGCTACCCCTGCTACCGAGAACCTGATGAATGCGGATGCATTTTCCGCCATGAAGTCCACGGCATATTTTGTAAATGCCTCGCGCGGTAATTTGATCGATGAGGCGGCCTTACGTCATGCCTTGGATGCGGGCCAAATCGCCGGTTGCGCACTCGATGTGGGTCGCGCCGCCGATCAAATGCCCAGCCTTGAACTAGCTCGCCATCCCTTGGTCATTGCGACGCCTCATATCGGCGGCCTGACGCCCCAGGCGATTGAGCACCAATCGATGGAGACTGTGCAGCAGATCACGACGTTATTGCAGGGAGGAATGCCGGTTGGAGCAGTCAATCCGGAGCATGCCTTACGACTAAAAAAATGGTTGACCCAATGAATGTGCTGCGCGATTGCCCCGCAACGATCACCTGTTCGAGGCAACCACTGGCAAGGCTAAGGTCGACGTCGATTTAGCTTCTCGCAAAAAAATGATGCCATTAAATGATGTGCATGCTAATATTAGGCATCATGAGAGCAATCATAGACCTTCCTGACGATCAAGTGAGTCATTTGCAAGCAACGTGCGAGCGCATCGGCATTTCTCGGGCTGAAGCTGTGCGCCGAGCAATTGCGCTTTATTTGGCAGGCCAAGTAACCGAGGAGCGCACGCTGGCTTTAGCAACGGCCTTTGGCCTTTGGCAGCGTCGTGACGCGGGCCGACCGCCACCAGATGGCCTTGCCTATCAAAAATCGATGCGCTCGGATTGGGAATAATCCTGAATCTGTTCTGGAGCTCCGTAGCCTTTTCAAGACCAGACCAATGCGCGCAGTCCTAGATACCAATATTCTGATTGACTACCTCGGTGGCGTCCTCCTTGCCGCTGAGGAAATCGCCCGATATCAGGAGCCGATGATTAGCCCGATCACGTGGATGGAGGTGATGGCTGGCGCCAAGGAAGAAGAGGAGCGCAGAAGCCTGCGCCTGTTTCTCAATGCTTTTCGACTTGTCGCGCTTGACCAGATTGTCATGGAGAGAGCGGCACTCCTACGTGCGACTGGCAGCTTACGGTTGCCGGATGCGATCATTCTCGCAACCGCCCTCGAAAATAACTTAATGCTAGTGACCCGCAATACGAAAGATTTCAAAATCAATGATTGGCCGAACATACGTGTGCCCTATCAGCTCTAATTTGCCTGCCGAATATGGGCTGTGCCTCAATCGATCTGAAATTCGCAAATCAACCACAAACAGCATTCGGCGCGAGACCTAGTGCTTATACTCGCACGCTGGAAGACTCGGATCGTTGATGGACAAGCAAGTAGATGTATTAGTGATTGGCGGCGGCAATGCCGCGCTTTGTGCTGCCCTAACGGCGCGCGAGGCTGGCGCTAGTGTGATGGTGCTAGAGGCCGCCCCCCGTGAATGGCGAGGAGGCAACTCGCCCCACACCCGCAATTTGCGCTGTATGCATGACCAGCCACAGGACGTGCTGGTGGAGGCCTACCCGGAGGAGGAGTACTGGCAGGACTTACTCAAGGTGACCGGCGGTCAGACCGATGAGGAACTGGCGCGCTTGGTCATTCGTGCCTCGTCGACTTGCCGGCCATGGATGGTGAAGCACGGGGTGCGCTTTCAACCCTCTTTGTCTGGAGCATTGCATACCGCTCGCACCAACGCTTTTTTTATGGGTGGCGGCAAGGCCCTGATGAATGCTTATTATCGAAGTGCCGAACGCCTTGGCGTGACGATTCGCTATGAGACACCGATTGCACGTTTGGAGCTTGAGGGTACCGTGGGTGTTGCGGCGATTACGGAAACGGGCGAGCGACTCACCGCCAAGACTTTTGTACTGGCCGCTGGAGGCTTTGAGTCCAACCTCGCATGGATGCGCGAAGCCTGGGGGGTGAACGAGCATGGCGAGTATCCCGCAGAACAGTTTTTAATTCGCGGTACACGCTTCAATCAAGGGGTGTTGTTGCGTGCCATGATGGACGCTGGTGTCGATATGATTGGTGACGCCACTCAAGCCCATATGGTAGCGATTGACGCGCGTGCACCGCTGTACGACGGTGGTATCTGTACCCGTATCGACTGCGTGTCTCTTGGCGTTGTTGTGAATCGCGCGGGTCACCGCTTCTATGACGAAGGTGAAGACTTCTGGCCCAAGCGTTACGCGATTTGGGGGCGATTAGTGGCCCAGCAACAAGGGCAAACTGCTTACTCAGTGATTGATAGCAAGGCCATTGGTCGTTTCATGCCACCGGTATTCCCCGGAACAAAGGCCGATACTTTAGAGGCGCTTGCCGCTAAACTAGGCTTGGATGAGGCGGTTTTCATGCAAACCATGGATGCCTACAATGCAGCCTGCAAGGCGGCCCGAGCCGACCCGAGCAAGTTCGATCACACGGCGCTCGATAGTTGTTTTACGGAGGGCGTGATGCCCGCCAAAACGCATTGGGCGAGACCCATCGATACCGCACCGTTTTTTGCCTATGCGGTACGGCCTGGGGTGACTTTCACTTACCTGGGATTAAAGACCGATAAAGATGCAAAAGTATTTTTCAAAGGCAAGGCCAGCCCGAATCTATTCGTCGCAGGCGAAATGATGGCAGGCAATGTTTTGGGCAAAGGCTATACGGCAGGCGTAGGCTTGTCGATTGGAACGGCCTTTGGTCGTATCGCAGGCGCGAGTGTGGCCGCAGCACTACTGGAAAAGGCGGCAGCTTAGTGAGTAACGTGGCAAAAATAATTCCGATCCAGCGCTTGACGAGCATGGAAGCAGAGGCTGACCGGGTCCTGACCATCTGTAACGCCTGTCGCTATTGCGAAGGTTTTTGCGCGGTTTTTCAAGGAATGGCGCGCCGCCTCGATTTTCAAAAGAATGACATCCATTACTTGGCTAATTTATGTCACAACTGCGGGGCTTGCCTGCATGCCTGTCAATACGCTCCTCCACACGAATTTGCCGTCAACGTGCCCCGCGCCATGGCCCAGGTTCGGACTCAAACTTACGGGGATTACGCATGGCCTGCCAGTGTGGGCGGACTGTATCGCCGCAACGGACTCACCTTGGTGCTGGCCTTGGCCTTTGGTCTAGCACTATTTCTCATCCTGGGTGTGTTGAGCAAGGGCTCCTTGTTGCAGGCACCTGGTTTGAATGGGTTTTACGACATCTTTCCACACGGGCTGATGGTCTCGCTTTTTTCACCGGTGTTTATTTTCTCAGCCTTTGCCTTGCTGATGGGACTCATCGCTTTTTGGAAGGTCGTCGATCCTGAGCAACTTGCAGGTTTGAAACTGTCCGGTGCGGACAAGCGCTCTGCTCAAACCGAAGCCGTTCATGCGGCTTTCAAACTCAAGTACCTGGATGGCGGCCATGGAGATGGCTGCAACAATGAAGACGACGCTTTTACCCATTCGCGCCGACGTTATCATCACTTCACCTTCTACGGTTTTTTGTTGTGTTTTGCGGCCACCAGTGTGGCCACTTTGTTTCACTATGTATTGGCCTGGCCCGCGCCTTACGGTTATTTGAGTCTGCCCAAACTCCTTGGAATCACTGGCGGACTTTCGATGTTGGTTGGCACGATAGGTTTGTGGAGATTGAACGTCGCACGTCATCCTCTTCAAGGTGATCCCGACCAGACGGCTATGGATCGCGGCTTTATTGCTCTCTTGTTCCTGACCGCGAGCACGGGCCTTGCTCTGATGTTGGCCCGCGGGACGGCCGCACTTCCTTTGTTACTCTGCATCCATCTTGGGATTGTGATGGCGTTGTTTCTGACCATGCCCTATAGCAAGTTTGCTCATGGCTTTTATCGTAGCGCAGCGCTACTCAAGTTCACAATAGAAAAACGACAACCTAGCCGCCTGGCGTCTGGTTCAGAGTAATTTCACGTACAAGGATTAACCATCATGTCCGCCCCCGGAATCTGAAAAATTAAATCAATGCAAATCCATTGCACTGAAGCAGAGTGGCAGGCTCGGGTCGACTTGGCCGCTTGTTATCGCCTGGTGGCTCACTTCGGGATGGCGGACATGATGGCGAACCATATTTCCTCGCATGTTCCAGGAGAAAAAGGCGCCTTCCTGATCAACCCCTACGGAATGATGTACGAGGAGATGACCGCATCTTGCCTGATCAAGGTCGACTACGACGGCAATATTTTGAGCAAGCCGGATTTTGGTGAACTAAATTACGGCATCAATATGGCGGGCTATGTGATCCATAGTGCCGTGCATCGCGCTCGACCCGAGCTGGCCTGCGTGATCCATACCCATAGCTGGGCGTCGATGGCGGTGTCCTCACTGGCTTGCGGCCTATTGCCTCTCACCCAAACCGCCATGCGGTTTTTGAAAATCGCCTATCACGACTATCAAGGTGTGGTGCTCGACACCGCAGAGCAGGCCTCATTGATCCAGGATCTGGGGCAGGGCGAGGCCTTGATTCTTCGCAACCACGGCGCACTTACCGTGGGTAAGTCGATCGGCGAGGCTTTCAATTGGATGCACCGATTAGAGTTGGCTTGCCGCGCGCAGATCGGTGCGATGTCTTGTCAAACGCCGTTACAGGAAGTGACTGGCCCCGTCCTTGAAGAAACCTGGAAGAATTATCAGCCGAGCACACGACGGCCCTATGGACTCATGGAGTGGCCAGCGCTTTTACGTAAGCTAGATCGCATGGACGCAAGCTTTAGGGACTAGCCTTGACGAGCACGTCGATCCAACTCTTGATGTCGGAACAAGCACGGGAGCGTTTGCAAGCGCGTATCGAAACCTTGGCGTCACGAGTGTCGGCGCAACGACTAATTCAGTATGTGGGACTAAACGCAAACTCGGCGGAGATTGCCTTCGTGTCCAGGGACGTGACGGGCCGCTCCACCAAGCAAATGATCTTGCCGGATACGCGCCGGTTTTACGACGCTCTCTCGAACTCGCATCAATTGCAGTGGGTAAATATTCATTCAGCCGGGATGGATCGCGACATCTACCAGGAACTTGCCAAGCGAGGAGTGTCCGTCACGACTTCGTCCGGCAATAATGCCAAGATCGTTGCACAAACCGCATTGGCTGGTCTGCTTGCTCTTACGCGCCGCTTACCCTATCTTGGTCGCGCCCAGCGAGCCCATGAGTGGGCACCCTTGCATGAGGCCTTGACGCCCCGCGATCTTGCGCGTCAAACTGCCGTGATTATTGGTTGGGGTGAAATTGGAAAGCAGCTAGCCGAGTACCTGGCGATGTTGGAACTCAACATCATCATCGTACGCAACCAAGCTCATGTACCCGCCGGGCGGTTTGAGACGGTGAGCCTGGAGCAACTCAACGGCACACTGCCTCGCGCAGATTGGCTCATCATCGCCTGCCCTTTAACGTCCAAAACTCAAAACCTCATCAATGACGCAACCCTGCGGCTTCTGCCTAAGTCTGCGCATTTAATCAATATCGCAAGAGGTCAAATTGTTGATGAGGGAGCGCTTTTACGGGCGCTAGAAAGAGAAGAGTTGACTGGCGCATTCCTGGATGTGTTCGAACATGAGCCACTGCCTCCAAGCTCGCCACTTTGGGACCTGCCCAACGTCATTGTCACGCCTCATAGCGCTGGCTTTTCTGACGGCAATGAGGCTCGGGTAGACGAGTTGTTTTTGTCCAGACTTGAGCATTGGTTGATTCGGTGGGGCTCTAATCGCTCTACTTAGTCGGCGTTGTTATTCGCGCACGTGGGAGTGTGATCAGGCCGACGCGGTACTCAGCGCCGCGGCTGTCCTCCGGCCTTCGGCCTCCCCCTTTACGCCGCTCTGCTGAGTACCTCGTCGACCAGATCGCGTGGCGCATTAGTACGTTCCGGCAATCTCAACTAAGCATGGTGTCAGTCTCGTAGACCGGCGTAGGTGGCGTAGCGAAGTAAAGGAGGAGGGCCGAAGGCCCGGAGGACATGAGCGTAGCTACCTACGCCGGTCTACGAGGCTAGCGAACAACCAATCACTATATCTGACGGTAAGAATTCTAAATCGCAGAAATAACAACAGGGACAATCCCATCCTCGAGAAAGCCTCCTGATTGCCGGTTCCAAAGACTCGCATAGATGCCGTCCAACGCAAGTAGCTGAGCATGTGAGCCTTGCTCTACGATTTGCCCTTGGTCCATCACCACGAGTCGATCCATGCGAGCAATCGTACTGAGCCGATGCGCAATGGCAATGACGGTTTTTCCTTCCATCAGGGATTCGAGCTGTTCTTGAATGGCGGCCTCCACCTCGCTGTCGAGCGCTGAGGTGGCTTCGTCCAATACCAGAATTGGGGCATTCTTGAGCACGACTCTGGCCAGGGCCACTCTTTGCCTTTGACCACCGGAGAGTTTGACGCCACGCTCACCCGAGCGCGCCTCGTAGCCTTCGCGCCCCTTCCAGTCCCTAAGCTGCTCGATAAAGTCATGTGCTTGGGATTGCTCAGCCGCCAGTTCAACTTCGGTTTGAGTGGCCTGGGGTTGACCGTAACGAATATTCGCCGCAATGGAACGGTGCAAGAGTGAGGTGTCTTGGGTCACCATGCCAATGGATCTTCGCAGGCTTTCCTGGGTGACTTCACGGATATCCTGACCGTCGATCAAAATGCGACCACTCTCAACGTCATGAAAACGCAGCAACAGGTTGACTAAGGTAGACTTTCCTGCGCCCGAACGACCAACAATCCCGACCCGCTCACCGGCCGCGATGTCGAGATTAAAACCTTGGAGCACGGGTACTTTACCTTTGCTGGCTAAGCCATAGGAAAAGTCGACGGCTTCGAATTGGATTCGCGCTTTGTGGACGATGAGCTCTTTTGCATGGGGCTTGTCGATCAATTGCCTTGGCACGGCGATGGTCTCCATGCCTTCTTGCACAACACCGACGTTTTCAAAAATGCCCGTCACTTCCCAGCTAACCCAACCAGCCATATTGGCAATTTGCCACACCAGGGGCAAGGCCGTTGCCACTACCGCGGCACTAGCCTGACCGTGATACCAGAGCCACAGTCCGATCGCAGTCGTACCGACGAGCAGGCAGGCATTCATCATGCTGAGCACAAACATAAAGATGGTGATCAGACGCATGTGTGCCGCGATGCGGTCACGATGCTCGTAAAGCGATTCGCGCACATAGGCGTCCTCATCACTGGCGCGAGCGAATAGCTTGACGGTCAGGATGTTGCTGTAGCTATCCACGACTCGCCCCATCACCGCCGATCTTGCCTCGCTACTGAGCTTGGATAGATCCCGCATCCGGGGCACGAAGTACCCAAGAAAAATCAGGTAGCAGCTCATCCAAGCTAAGGTGGGCAGGGCTAGCCAAACATCGGTGCTCAGCATTAAAATCAAGGCGCTAATGCCATACACCAAGATGTACCAAACCGCTCGAATTGAAGAGACCACCGTTTCTCGTAGCGAGTTGGCCGTATTCATCACGCGATTGGCAATCCGTCCGGCGAAATCATCTTGAAAAAATGACCAACTTTGGCGAAGCACATGCCAATGACTTTGCCAGCGAATCAGGGTTGTGACGTTTGGAATCACCGCATTGTTACGAACCAGGCTATCAATCGTCATCATGAGAGGACGA
>JANLRI010000188.1:0-4669 GCA_031361565.1 Betaproteobacteria bacterium
CCATGGACAGGCGCTGGTTCGTCCACCTGAGTCCGTGCGTTTCGATTATGAAGGCGAGATTGCCATTGTGATCGGCCAAGGCGGCCGACGCATTAAGGAAGCGGATGCCTGGAGCCACATTGCCGGTTATAGCTGCTACAACGAAGGCAGCATCCGCGATTGGCAAAATTTCACCACCCAGTGGATCGCTGGAAAGAACTGGTGGCATAGTGGCGCCTTCGGCCCCTGGCTCGTCACCAGTGATGAGATCAAACCACATCAGAAAATGACGCTCACCACCAAGCTCAATGGCATCGAGCTTCAGCGCGCCACCACTGACATGATGATTCATAGCATTCCCAGCCAGATTGCTTACATTTCCACATTCACCCCGCTCGAAGCGGGTGATGTGATCGTGACCGGCACCCCAGGCGGGGTAGGCAACAAGCGCACACCGCCGATCTATATGAAGGCTGGCGATACGGTAGAGATTGAAGTCGATGCCGTAGGTATTTTGCGCAATACCATTCGGGACGAGTAAGGCGCTACTTCTTGAGCACCTGCGCGATGCCCGCGGCGGCAATCATGGCCATCCCTAAGTAAGACCATAGGTCTGGCACATCTCCAAACACGACCCATCCAAGAAAAATGGCAAATACTAAGCTGAGGTAGCTAAACGGAGCCACTTGGTGGGTCGTGCCTAACCTGTAGGCGGTGGCCTGAACAAACTGGGCGGCTGCGGCCAAAATGCCAATAGCCAGGAACATCGCCACATCAGGCCAGGACGACGGCGCTTTCCATTGAAAAGGTAGCGCAAAAGAAAAAATTATGAAGGCGATAAACGGCCCGAAAAACGCGGTGACAGCAGGATCATCATGGGGTGCCACCGCACGGGTGAGGGTCAGGAAAGTAGCCAAGCCCATCGCACCCATAAAGGGCAACAAAGCGTTCCAGGAAAAGAGCGCACTTCCTGGCCTTGCGATCACCAACACACCGACGAAACTGAGCAGGGCGAACCACCAGCTTAGGGCACTACCGCGCTCGTGAAGGACGCAGCGCGACATCAAGTTAGCCAATACCGGCGCCAAGAAGACGATGGCCAGGCACTCGGCCAGTGGCAGAACGCGAAAGCCGAGAAACACCATACCGGTGCCCAAGACGGCTGACAGGCCACGCAATATCTGCAGGCGCCAGGCCAAAGGTCTAAAAACAGCCAGGCCGTTCTTGCGCGCAGCAAGCGTCCCTAAAAACAGCGCGCTCAGGCCCATTCGAACCCAAGCGACAATGACCACCGAATAGTCTTGCACCAGGATTTTGACCATCGCATCTACGACCGGCAAAAGACTGGCGGAGCTAATGGCTAATAAGGCGATTTTCCGCTGATCCGTCAAACGACAAGCAAATGTTGAAGGCTATGGTATTGACGGGATGTCTCCGAGTAGCGCATCCATAGTTTTTCAAATACCTGCTGCTCTTGGAGTCGACCGTCTTTTGCCTTGAAAGCCTTCAAGCCCTCGCAGCATCGGCTCCAGGAGACGCGCAGAAGCTGAAACCTAGTCGAATCTGAGTGAGGCTTGGTGTTGTTCATTTTCACCCTTCCAAAGACTAAGTATCTACCACGAATATTCTTGACGGGCTGCACCCGCGCAGGTCGGATTCTTAAGTTTTGTTTCCGTTCAATAGTCTAAACGTTTCACGGCCGCTTGGCTTTCAAGGCCTTGTTTGCAAAAGGCGAGCAAAATCAAAGTACGATAACTCGACTGGAGCAACTCCTTGAATTCTTCCCTCCTGCCACGCATGATTTGCGCACCTCGATTGTTGCTTGGCACTTTCGTTCGGCCGCTTGTCCTAACGTTCCTGGCCGCTCTGCTAGCTCTCCAATTAACCGGGTGTAATACGATGGCTCCAACTGAATCCGCCAAGCTCAGCACTGAAGAGTTCATGATTCCCGCCACCGACCCAGGAATTCAACTCTATTTGCGCAACAAAACGCCCAGTGAAATGAAGTCCTTCTCCTCGGAAAAAACTGTACTTTTTGTTCATGGCGCCACTTATCCGTCCGAAATCTATTTCGACCTTAAGGTGGGCGGTTTCTCCTGGATGGAATACCTCGCTTCCCGAGGCTACGATGTTTACCTGCTCGATGTGCGCGGATATGGTCGCTCCACCCGTCCCGCGGCGATGTCGCAGGCTCCGTCGGCCAACCCGCCATTCGCTAATACCGAAGAAGCTGCGCGCGATATTTCAGCAGCGGTCAACTTCATCCTGAAGCGGCGTGGCGTGAGTAAACTGAACCTGCTCGGCTGGTCTTGGGGCACCACCACCACGGCCCTCTACACCACACGCAATAACGCACTGATTAACAAGCTCGTATTGTTCGCACCAGTGTGGGTGCCACCGACGATCACCCCCGTGCCACCCGCTCCCACCACGGCCTACCGCACGGTCACGGTCGAGGCCGCCAAGGAGCGTTGGTATCGCGGTGTGCCTGCGGACAAACAAGCCTCACTGATTCCGGCCGGTTGGTTTGATCAATGGGCCAAGGCTATGCTGGAAAGCGATCCAGAAGGGGCAAAGCAAAGTCCACCCGTGTTGCGCGCGCCCAATGGTGTGATGGTCGACATTCTGGGTGGTTGGCTCAAAGGTCAAAAGCTCTACGACGCGGCAGCGCTGCGCGTGCCAACCTTGCTCATCAAGGCTGAGTGGGATGCCGACACACCTTCATATATGGCCCAAGGTCTGTTCGCAGAGATGAAGAATGCACCCTATAAGTCCTATCTCGAAATTGGTGAAGGCACCCATACAGTGCTCGTCGAAAAAAATCGCCTGCAGCTCTTTCGCGCAGTGCAAGCCTTCCTAGACGATCCAGCGCCGTGATGTCGGCGAGGCAGACCGTGATCGAACAGGGCAATTTCTGAAAGAAGATTCCCCATGAGCGCCACCTTTGATGTCGCCCGCGATCACCGCTTTTCAGAAACCCGATGGTTCGAGGATTTTCAGCTCGGCGAGAAGTTTTGGATACCCTCGCGAACTCAGACTGACGCTCTTTTTTCGGCGTTTCAGTTGGCCTCGGGCGATAACGATCCGATCCATTACGACCGTGAGTACTGTAAGCGCCGTGGGCATCCTGAGATGTTGGCGCACGGCCTACAAGTGATGATTCAAACCGCCGCTGGGGCTGGCGTCTTTCCTCATATGGTGAGCGACTCTTTAGTGGCCATGCTGGAGTGCTCAGCGAAGTTTTTAGGCGCAGTTCATGCGGGCGATACGCTTTACCCGATGTTGGAAATTACTGAGCTAGTCCCTCAAAATACCACGGGCCTCATCGCGATGCGGGCAACCGTACACAACCAGAGAAGCGAACTCGTGCTTGAGGGACTGCATCGCTACTTAATACGCAAACGACTCAAAATCATTGAGCCCTAGCACTACTGGGCAAGCGCTAGTGCCCGCTCCACTAAAGGCAATTGGTCGTTACCAAAAAACATGTCTGTGGTATTGACAAACATGGTCGGCGAGCCGTATCCGCCCCGAGCAATCAGCTCTTCAGTATTGCTCCGTAAGCGTGCCTTTACGGCATCGCTCACTGACTTCTCTCGAATTGCCGCACCATCCAAGCCGACTCCGTTGGCCGCAGTCACCAGCACCGCTGGGTCGTCGAGATTTTCCGCTCTCAGGAAATAGCTCTCGAACGCAGCCTTAGTAAACTTTGCGAGCGCCGCCGGATCGCCCTCTAAGGCACACGCCATACGCATGGCATGAATACTCTTGGCTGGATGAAAGGGCGAAGGGAAGTCAAGCTTCAGGCCGGTCCAGGCCGCCCAGTTTTTAAGGGACTGAAAGTAATGCTTCATTCTCGGCGCGTCCATATTCTCGCGCTGCGCGTACACGGCCTGATTCACGGCATTGAACACACCGCCCACCAGAATCGGACGATAAATAACCGACGCTCCGGTGCGCTCCACGACCCCTTGCAAATTGGTAAAGCCCAAGTAAGTCCAAGGGCTCGAAAGATCATAGAAAAATTCCAGTTGTTTCATTTTGAAGCCTCTTTCTTGATGCCAAATAGAATTTCTTTAGCCTTGTCGTCGTGTTGGGCGCCGCCCTTGGGCACCACATCGCGCATTACAGCTAGTCCGGCCTGTACTTTTTCACGGGCGCGAACATCGGCATACCAGCGCTGAATATTGGGAAACTCAGAAAGGTTAATGTCCTGTCGCTTATGGGTCATCACCCAGGGGAAGATTGCGATGTCTGCGATTGAATAGTCACCTGCAACAAAGGATCCCGTTTTCCCCAGTTGAGTATCGAGCACCTTAAAGAGTCGCTTTGCCTCACGCTCATAGCGATCAATGGCATAAGGAATTTTCTCGGGTGCATAAAGTTTGAAATGTCCATTTTGACCAAGCATCGGCCCCAAGCCTCCCATCTGCCACATCAGCCATTCAATGACCTTCACCCGTGCGCGCAGGTCGCCAGGTATAAAGCGGCCGGTCTTGTCGGCAAGGTATTGCAAAATGGCGCCCGTTTCAAACACGCTCATGGGAGCACCGCCATCGCTCGGATCTTGATCGACGATTGCCGGAATACGGTTATTGGGGCTGATCGCTAAGAATTCGGGCTTGAACTGGTCACCAGCACTAATGTTGACCGGTACCACCCGGTATGGCAAGCCGCATTCCTCCAGCAT
>JANLRI010000207.1:0-5908 GCA_031361565.1 Betaproteobacteria bacterium
TCGACAAGATGCGCGCCGAGCTCGCTGACTAAGTGACCGACCTCCTTTGGTGAGTCAGGACTCAGTGCCACTTTTATGCCACTTAAGCGGGCGCTTGAACTAGGCTGCGGCCAGCTCAGGCATTCACCGTCGAACACTTGCTGCTTGTCGGCATAGCCATAAAACCCGGCCGCTGTTTTGCGCCCGAACAGGCCGGCCGCGTAACGTTGAGCGGCGAGCGCCGAGGGGCGGTACCTAGGCTCTTGATAAAACTGCTGGTAGATCGACTCCATGACAGGATGTGATACATCCAGCCCTGTAAGGTCCATGAGCTCGAAGGGGCCGAGCTTAAAGCCCGCACCGTTGGCGCCGAACACGACCTGCTCTTTGAGAATCGAATCAATCGTCGGAATGTCACTAACACCTTCTCCAAGTGCTTTTAAAGCCTCCGTCCCATATCCGCGACCCGCATGATTCACGATGAAGCCCGGCATGTCGCTCGCCACAACGGCGTGATGGCCACTGCTTTTCGTCAATGTACAGAGTTGCTCCACGACCCGTGATTCGGTGCGTGGGCCACGAATCACTTCGACCACCTTCATCAAGGGGACGGGATTAAAAAAGTGTAAACCGGCAACACGCTCGGGATGGCCACAGACGCTCGCGATGGCAGCGATAGACAAGGAGGAAGTGTTACTGGCAAGAATGCAGTCATTGCTGGTCACGGCCTCTAGGGCTTTGAACAGTTGTTGCTTGATGTCTAGTCGCTCGATAATGGCTTCAATGACTAATTGGCAATCTTTCAACCCCGAGAGTTCGGAACAGAGGGTGATGCGTGCATGGTGGGCCTGTCTCGCCTCTTCGGTGATCCGACCTTTTTCGGCGAGCAATTTGAAGGTATCGCCAATCGCGGCAAGGGCTGCCTCCATTGCTTTGGGTTGCGTGTCATGCAATATGATTTGATAGCCGCTTTGCGCAAACAATTGGGCGATGCCTCGGCCCATTGCGCCGGCACTGATCACCCCAATGCATTGAATCGCCGTGTTTTCATTCATTTTTTACGCTTTTGTCGTGTGATTGATGTAGTCCGGGTCAATACCCGGTGAGGGCCTGTGCAGATCTATTACTTGTTTTTTTCGGCATCGGCAAAACTAATTAGATCAGTGCGGGAGACAAGTACCAACATATTCGCTCCGGTGGCCACAGGGACATACGAAAAATTGAGCCAGGGAAAGGCCGCTTCAAAATATCTTGCCTCATGGCCGATTTCAAGCAACATAAAGGCATCGTCTTGCATATAGTTCGGCGCACTTGCCAAGATGTCGCGAATCAAGTCCATGCCGTCTTCGCCGCCAGCTAGGGCAATGCGGGGCTCGGCCTGAAATTCCGCCGGTAGGGCCTCCATGGACCCCTCATTGACATAGGGCGGGTTACACAGAATCAGGTCAAACTGTCCGGTGAGGCCAGCAAACAGATGTCCGTGATTAAGCTCAATTTGCTGACCGAGACCAAAAAGCTGAATGTTTTCCTGTGCCAAGGCGAGCGCATCGAAAGACAGGTCGCTGCCAGTGATCTGCGCCATCGGAAAGTCCAAAGCCGCTTTAACCGCGATGCTGCCGCCACCCGTGCAAAGGTCGAGAATTCTTAAGGGCTCCTGATCGTCCGTGGCGAGATTCAGGGCCGAGGAGTACTCGAGGAGTCGCTCGCTATAATCTGGGGCAAGCTGCTCCAATGCATCCCAAAGCGTCTGGTTGAGGGCTTCAAGGATAAGACTTCTTGGCACCAGGGCTCTGGCATCGGTTTTGAGACGGAGATTGCCGAACCAAGCCTCACCTAGTAAATAGGCCATGGGAAGTCGGGTCTGCAAGCGTTGTTGAATCTTGTCCAGTATTTGGACTTTCTCTTCCTCGCAAAGCTTGGCGTCGAGATGTTTTTCCAGCTCGAGTGGATGAATGCGCGTAATCCAGGACAATACCTGCAAGGCTTCGCCTTCGGCATTTTGGCTGCCGTGACCATGACTGATCGTCGCTGCGCTCGGCTGGTCGAGTCGAACCTTGGATAGACTCGTAACGATCATGCGACGCCAATCCCGAATACTGTGCAGAGTTTGCAACACCTCTTTAGGGTTAAGGCTTGGCGAGGGCAGGGAAGTGCTTTTCATAAACGGCTTCGGAAAATCCTACTAAAACGTCATCGCCTTGAACCAGGATGGGTCGCTTGATCAGCGTGGGATTTTCAAGCATTAAGTCGACCGCCGAAGTTTGATCGGTAATTAAGGCGCGACGCGACTCGTCGAGTTGTCGCCAAGTGGTACCGCGCTTATTGAGCAAGGCATCCCAAGGCACATGACGCAACCAAGCCTGTAACATCGCCTCGGTCAGCCCTTGCTTACGATAGTCATGAAATTGAAAGGCATGCTCGTGCCGATTCAGCCAGGACTTCGCCTTGCGCACTTGGTCACAATTTTCAATGCCGTAGACGGTAACCGCTAGCAAGTGAGGGCTCGATTAAATATTAAGTAAGAATTCGGAAAAAGAGGCACCTTCGGCATTGGGTTGTCCGGGTGGCTGGGTGAGTGACGTTCGGGTTGGATTGCTCGATAGGCCGTTACCCCCTCGAGCCTCTCCGGAGAGCTCGGTTGGGGCTGCCTTTTTGTTCTCAAGCATCCATAACAAGTTGGTCGCGGAGTCGGCGTTGGCGAGAGCTTCCTCCTTAGAAATCTTTTTGTCCGCAAGCAGTGTCGCCAAGGCTTGATCAAAGGTGATCGAGCCTTGCGCCATGCTCTTTTCCATCGCCTCTTTAATTTCGGACAAGCGACTCTGTTCGATCAATTCTTGAATATGCCTGGTGTTCAACAAAACTTCCACCGCAGGAACACGGCCGCCACTGGTGGATTTGAGGAGTCGCTGACACACCACGCCTTTGAGCGTACTGGCCAAGTCTTGCAACAACACAGGTCGATTTTCAGGAGTGTAGAAAGTCAAGATCCGGTTTAAGGCATTGTTAGCGTTGTTGGCATGCAAAGTCGCCACCACCAGGTGACCCGATTGCGCATACGCAATGGCCGCCGTCATGGTCTCGATATCTCTAATCTCACCGATGAAGATGCAATCTGGGGCCTGACGCATAGCGTTCTTCAAGGCCACCTGCAAGGAAACGGTATCCGTGCCAATTTGTCTTTGACTGACGATTGAGCGTCGATTCCGAAAGACGAACTCAATCGGATCTTCTAAAGTGAGGATGTGCCCGGATTTGTTTTCATTGCGATAGTCCAACAAAGAGGCAAGGGTGGTTGACTTTCCGGAGCCGGTAGACCCGACGACCAGCATCAAGCCGCGCTTTTGAATGATTAAATCCTTCAGTACTTCCGGTAAGCCCAGCGTTTCAAATTTAGGAATATCCCCTGGAATATATCGGATGACGGCAGCCGCAGTTCCACGTTGCTTAAACAAATTAACTCGAAAGCTTCCGACGCCACGCAGACCGTAGCCTACATTGAGTTCATGATCTTCATCGAAACGTCGCCACGATCTTTCATCGACGATTTCTTTGATCAAGGCGACCACATTTGCCGGGTCGAGCTTTTGATCGTTGATGGGAACAGTGAGGCCGTTAAGCTTGAATTGGACCGGGGAGCCAGGCGCCAAAAAGAGGTCGGAAGCCTTCTTCTGAGCCATCAAGGTCAGAAGCCTCTCCATCATGCCTAGTTCCGCCATATTATTCCTCTGTATTCCTATTCTGTTGGGCGCTTAATCACCACGTAAGAGCTCATTAATTGCCGTTTTTGCCCTGGTCTGAGCGTCTACGGTCTTAACAATCACCGCACAGTAGAGCGAGACTCGACCATCACCTGATGGCAAGTTGCCCGGCACGACGACTGAACCGGCAGGCACGCGCCCATAGCTAATCTCACCCGTCGCACGGTTGTAAATCTTGGTACTCTGGCCGATAAAAACACCCATCGACAGTACTGAATTTTCCTCGACGATAACTCCTTCAACCACCTCGGAGCGAGCACCGATAAAGCAATTATCTTCAATAATCGTCGGATTTGCCTGAAGTGGCTCAAGAACGCCTCCGATGCCAACGCCACCTGAAAGGTGAACGTTTTTACCAATTTGCGCGCAGGAACCGACCGTGGCCCAGGTATCGACCATAGACGACTCATCCACATAAGCGCCCACATTGACATAAGAGGGCATGAGCACCACGTTCTTTGCGATGAAGCTACCGTGGCGAGCGACCGCCGGAGGAACCACTCTGAAACCACCCTTGGCAAAATCGTCGGCGCTATAGTTTTCGAACTTAGTGGCCACCTTGTCATAAAACTGCAAGGCGCCAGCAGGCATCGGACGATTGTCTTCAAGGCGAAAGGAGAGGAGCACGGCCTTTTTGATCCATTGATGTACCACCCAGTCTTTGCCGTGCTTCTCGGCCACCCGTAGCCGCCCGGCGTCGAGCTCGTGAAGTACGTGTTTTACCGCTTCCCGCACTGGGGCAGGGGCTGCTTTGGGAGACAGTTCGGCGCGCTGTTCCCAGGCTTGATCGATCGTTTGTTGTAGATTGGACATAGTCATTTTGTGGGCAGTCGAATGAGTGAAAATCAATTGAAAATATAGGGAGACAGATTTATAAAATTTTTTAATGCAATTTTAATAGTTAGGACATTACCAGGATAAAGTGGGTGCAATCCGTAAACGTTGGCTATACATACTGGCTGGCTAAAGCAACGATTCTGTTGGCGCCTTCCAGACAGGCCGCTTCTGGTTCGACCAGTGCCAATCTGATAAACCCTTTTCCTGGGTTGGCAAGGAGTGGGCTATTCGGGTTCGTCAGAGCCTCAGGATCCCGTGCCAAAAGGCTTCCGGGCAATACATGCACATTGAAACCAGCCAGTAAGTCGAGAGCGAATTGAACATCATTGCCGCCGGGAACTTTGCCCCAAACATAAAAGCCTGCCTCAGGCCACTGGCATTTCAACAAGGGCCCAAGAAGAGGCATGACAGATTCAAATTTGGCCTTATAGGCGCGACGATTCTCAATAACGTGTATTTCGTCAGACCAAGCAGCGCTTGAGGCTTGCTGCACTACTAGATTCATGGCGCTACCATGATAGGTTCGGTAGAGCAAAAATTTCTTGATCAGGAACGGATCGCCCGACACAAAGCCCGAGCGCATGCCCGGGCAATTGGATCGTTTTGAGAGGCTCGTGAAGCTCACCAACCTTGAGAAGTCCCGTCCTAATTTTTGTGCCGCTTCGAGGGCACCCATTGGTGGCTTGCCTTCGTCGAAATAAATTTCCGAGTAGCATTCATCGGAGGCGATTACAAATCCATAGCGCTCCGAAAGCTCGAAGAGCTGTTTCCATTCTTGAAGGTCGATCACCGACCCAGTCGGGTTCCCCGGAGAGCACACAAAAAGTAAACTGGTTTTGCGCCATACCGATTCAGGAACGCTCGACCAATCGCAGCGAAAACGATTCTCCGCTAATTGGGGAACCAAATGAGTTTGTCCGCCAGCGAGTAATGCTGCGCCTTCGTAGATTTGGTAAAAAGGGTTGGGGGCAACAACAATCGGTTTAACGTGAGGGTCGATCACCACTTGGGCGAATGCAAACAATGCTTCGCGCGACCCATTGACGGGCAATACGTGGCGAAGTGGATCCAGGCCCACTAAACCATAACGCTTTTCCAGCCAGCCCACAATCGCGACTTTAAGAATATCGCTCCCCGACGTGGCCGGATACACTGACAAACCCTTCAGGTCGCGACTCCAAGCTTCTGTCACAACCAAGGGCGTCGGGTGTTTGGGCTCCCCAATCGACAAGTTGATTGCCGCATAAGTTGCAGGAGGCACGATGGCCTGAGTCAGCTCTCGCAGGCGCTCAAAAGGATAGGGGTGCAGTGAATCCAAAAGGGGGTTCAAGAAA
>JANLRI010000215.1:0-2093 GCA_031361565.1 Betaproteobacteria bacterium
GCGGCCCTCAACCGCGACGGCCTGAAAACCTTGGCCGAGGGCTTCGATCGCCTGGGCTTGCACTACATCCCGTCTTTTGGTAATTTCATTTTAGTGAAAGTGGGTGACGCAAAGGCCATCAACGAGAAGCTTTTACAAGCCGGTGTCATTGTGCGTCCGGTAGCAGGCTATGGTTTGCCGGAGTGGTTGCGAGTGTCGATTGGTTTACCCCATGAGAACCAAAAGTTTTTACAGACGATGCAATCCATTCTCAAACCTTAAGGACGAGTGTTTTCATGACACTACAGGCTGTCGTGCCCCGGATTTGCGCACCTGGGAAAATTGCAATTATCGGCACCGGCTTAATTGGCGGCTCAATCGCTGCATCCTTTCGAAGGGTGTTTACGAGTACCTTCATCAGCGGGTTTTCTGAGGCCAAAGATGCCAGCGTTGCTGAGCAATTGGGCCTATTGGATGAGGTAAGTACGTCGATTCAGGAGTGTATCGTTGGTGCGGACATCGTCTTTGTGAGCTGCCCGGTGGGCGTTATGCCCGCGGTCTTCGCGGAGCTTGCAAAGTATCCGACCAGTTACCAGGTCGTCACTGATTGTGGCAGCACGAAGCGGTCCGTGATCGAAGCCGCGAGAGCACAACTTGGTGATGCCTTTGATCGCTTTCTTCCTGGGCACCCGATAGCGGGTTCTGAGCGGCATGGCCCAGCCGGTGCATCTGCACATTTGTTTGTGAAGCGCAACTGGTTGCTCTGCCCTCAAAGTGAAAAACAGAAGCAACTCGCTGAGCGCCTGACGCCAGTGTTTGAGGCCCTCGGCAGTCAAGTTAAAACGGTGGATGCTTTAGTGCATGATGAACTGTTCGCCGAGATCTCCCACTTTCCGCATTGGATGGTGTTTGCGGCATGTTTGGGCATTTCAGCCGGACCGCATGGCGATGCAGCCATGACTCAGAGCGGCGCCGGACTCAAGGACACCACGAGAATTGGCGCCTCCTCAGCATCTCTCTGGGCCGATATCTTCATTGATAATCGAGAACCACTCAAAGCGAGTCTTGATCGTTTTGACCAGGCCCTAAAAGAGATGAGGGTGTCGTTAGAGTCTGGCGACAAAGCCAAGCTGTCTACACTTCTGGAGCGCGCCAGCACTTGGCGAAAATTGGTGACCTGACGGTTCCGTAGGTTGCAAGGTCTTGTTGGCTATTTTAGCTAGTCGCTCTAGTAAGTCGCCTTAGGTAACTCCGCTTCGCTGTAGACGTTATGCACGGCGGCGTCGGCCGGGATGCCAGGCATGGTTTCCGACCAGGCCTGCCACTGGGCTTTCATCGAGGCCAATCGCTCTGGGTACAGTTTAGACACATTGGCTCGTTCGCGCTGATCGGACTCAAGGTCGAATAAGTATTCGTGGGCATCAACGGCGAGGTACTTCCAGCGGCCTGCCCGCATCGCTTTTTGAGTGCGATGCTTCATGCGCCAAAACACCGGGCGATTGATGTCCCAACTTGGATCTTGTAAAGCGGGCAATAAGTTGACGCCATCGAAGGGATGTGTGCTTTGCGCGCTCGCTCCTGCCGCACTGACTAAGGTGTTGGTCCAGTCCATCGTGAGATTGGTGATCGCACACACCTTACCTTTGGCCTCAGCACTAGTCCCGTTGGGCCAGTGCGCGATAAGAGGTACTCGAATGCCCCCTTCAAGGAGGTCCATCTTGCCACCGACGAAAGGCCAATTGTTCGAAAAGCGCTCACCACCGTTATCACTGGTGAAGATGATGAGGGTATTATCGAGCTGGCCCTGTAGCCGCAGTTGCTCAACGATTTTGCCGATGCCCTCATCCATGTGATGAATCATGCGCCAATAGGTGTCGAGTGATCCGCCATCGGTATGAAATATGCCGCCTTTGCCTAAGGCCTCAAGCCGACGAGACTCCGCGGCGTCAGTACGAGTTTCCCAGGGCCAGTGCGGCGCCGTGTAGTGCACGTTTAGCAAAAACGGCGTAGTGAGATCCTGCCGCTTGATCCAAGCACAGGCACGATCCGTTACTAAATCGGTGAAGTAGCCAGGCTCGTGGACCTCTTCCTCGTTTTCCCAAAGGTCGTGAGTG
>JANLRI010000241.1:0-11917 GCA_031361565.1 Betaproteobacteria bacterium
CACCGCTGCCAGCCCCACCCAGGTTGCTGATGAGGCGACTCTGGCCGGCAGCAGCGAGCGCGGCGGCAGGGCGGGATCTCAGCATCAGCCACTGCAGGTACGGCACCAAGGTTGCAGTGAGTGAGCAGGAGGCATTCAGAACCTTGGGGCCATGCCCCTCACTCTATCACTGGGGTATCGGTTCAGAGTTCCGCAAAACTCATCTGTCCACGCACCGGCGCGGCTAGGCGGCCAATTTTGAAGGCGTCATGATCCGAAATTCGGTTGGTGTGGATATGATGGGTCATCTGCGACCGCGGTCGCAACCGTGTCGGTACCGGTTATGTGCCCATCGTCATCGAAGGAGACAGGTTTGCGAATACTACTGAAAATTCTCGCGTTGGCCTGCGCGCTGGCCGTATCTGCGCTTCACGTAAGTGCTACGGCCCAAGGCGCTGACGCGTCGGCATGGCCCGGCAAAACGGTCAGCCTGGTCGTTCCGTATCCGCCCGGCGGCACCAGCGACGTCATTGGCCGCCAACTCGCTCAGCGCCTGCGTGAGGAACTGGGGGTCACCTTCGTCGTCGAGAACAAAGCCGGCGCCGCGACTGCGATTGGCGCAACCCATGTGGCGCGCGCCCCCAAGGACGGCTACACGCTGCTGCTGTCGGCGGGCACTACTTTCACGGTGGTTCCGCACCTGAGCCAAAAGCTTGCGTACACGCTCGACGACTTCGAGCCGGTGGCCGCGGTCGCTACCGTGCCGTTTGCGTTTGTGGTCAAGAAGGACTTCCCGGCCAAGACCTTGCGTGAGTACGTGGCCTACGCCAAGGCCAATCCGGGCAAGGTCATCAACGGCACCAACGGTCAGGGCAGTCTGGTGCACCTGCTGGGTGAACTCATCGCTAACGGCCTGAACGTGAAGCTGACCCAGGTGCACTACAAGGGAGCTGCGCCAGCGACGATGGACATGATCGGCGGTGTGATCGATTCGAACGTCGAAGCGCTGACCAGTGCCGTTCCGAACGTCAATGCCGGTCAGTACCGCGCGCTCGCCGTACTGAGCCCCGAACGCCTGCCGCTGATGCCCCAAGTACCCACCTTCCGTGAGCTGGGCTATCCGTCCATCGTCGGTGAAACCTGGTTTGCGGTGTTCGCACCGACGGGCACACCCAAGCCCATCATCAACAAGCTTGGTGCCGCACTGAAAAAGATCACCACCTCCGAGGCGTTCGGCGAGGCCATGGCCAAGATCGGCAACGAAGCCAAGTCCAGCGCAAACCCTGCCGAACTGCTGGCGGTCACGCAGCAGCAAAGCAAGTTATGGGGGGACATGGTCAAAAGACTCGACATCAAGCCCGAGTAACCTGTCCCTGGCTCGCAGGCCAATTAATCATCCTCGTCGTCCGCCAAACGCGCTCGCCCTGATCCTCAACCAGGATAGCGCGACGAACAAGTTGCTTCATGACCCGCCTCGCGAAGTTTATGATCAGTGATTGAATCCATTAAACTGCTATTTTCTAAAGGACAAAAACCATGTCAAAGGCCTACTGGATCAGCACCTATCGCGCCGTTCTCAATACCGAAAAACTTGCCGCCTACGCGAAATTGGCCGGACCAGCAATCGCTGCCGGTGGAGGCCGTTTTTTGGCCCGAGGAGAACCCGTCAAAGTCTATGAAATGGGTTTAATGCAGCGTACCGTTTTAATCGAGTTCGACAGTGTGGCCCAAGCCATTAGCGCTCACGATAGCGCCGGGTACCAAGCCGCCTTAGCCGCATTAGGTGACGGTGCTCAGCGCGAAATTCGCATTATTGAAGCAGTTTAACGACGACTACTGAAATATCTTAAGTGCCCGTCGCAATATTCGTTAAGCCACCCAAAGGCGATGACTTCTAATCCGCTCAAGACGCCCGTTCGTGCGGAGTTTGTTGCGCGCTACTGGGTTGAAAGCTCGATCCCGAGTGAACAAGTCGCCGAAGTCATCGCGGGTGAGCAATCGAGCGGCACCTTCGTTTCCTTGCCGGGCGAAACCGAAGAGCTCAAAGAACGCTCGCGCGCCCGGGTCATCAGGGTGGCGACCTTGCCACCCGCACCGCAAGCCTCATTGCCCAGTGCTTTTGCGCAACGTCGCGGGCACCTCGGTGACTTTCATCGTGCCCATATCGATATCGCTTTTCCGATCGCTAATGTTGGGGCCAATTTACCCAGCCTGTTGGCGACCGTTGCAGGCAATTTGTTTGAGCTCGGTGAAGTCACCGGTTTGCGTTTGCTAGATCTGGATCTGCCGGTTGACTATGCTGCGCAGTTTCCTGGTCCGCAGTTCGGTATTGCCGGAACGCGTCGATTGGCCGGCGTGTTTGATCGCCCCTTGATCGGCACGATCATCAAACCGAGTATCGGCCTGACGCCAGACCAAACCGCGACCCTGGTCGACGCGCTGTGCGCAGCCGACATCGACTTCATCAAGGACGATGAACTGATCGCCGACCCGCCCTACGCGCCCTTCGATGCACGCCTGAAAGCGGTCATGCCGGTACTTCAAAAGCATGCCGACCGGCTTGGCCGGATGCCGATGTATGCCATCAATATTTCTGGCTCAATCGACGAGATGCTGCGCCGCCATGATGCCGTGTTTGCAGCCGGCGGTCGAGCGGTCATGATCAGTATTAACTGGGTCGGCTTTGCGGCTGCCGAGCATCTACGTCGGCATGCTCAAGTGAGTTTGCATGGGCACCGAAACGGCTGGGGAGCCTTCACCCGCGACGCTAACCTTGGCTTCTCGTTTCAAAGCTATCAGCAGCTTTGGCGTTTGGCCGGTATCGATCAGTTGCATGTGAACGGCCTTCGCAGCAAGTTTTGGGAGCCTGATGAATCGGTGCTGGCTTCGGCCAAAGCCTGCTTGATGCCGTTTGCAGGCGTTGCACCTGTGATGCCGGTGTTCTCATCGGGTCAGTGGGCCGAGCAAGCCGAGGAGTTATTCCATCGTTTGCAATCGCTTGATCTCATGCATTTGGCAGGCGGCGGCATTATTGGTCACCCCGACGGTATTGCTGCGGGGGTCGCCAGTATGCGTGAAGCTTGGGAGGCCGCTCGCTCAGGGCAGAGCGCGCAGGACTATGCGAAGACGCACCCAGCCTTGGCGCGAGCGTTGGCGCACTTTGGTCGTCCGACTTAAATCCCAGGGAATCGATGAACGATCACCAGCCAAAACAAAGCCTAAGGCTTGCCTTTTATGGTGACGACTTCACGGGTTCCACCGACGCGCTCGAAGTACTGGCCTTTGCCGGTCTGCGTTGTGCGTTGTTTTTAAAAGTCCCCGACCACCAGACCCTGGCCGAGCTCGGCCCCTTCGATGCGATTGGCGTGGCCGGTGATAGTCGCGCCATGTCTCCGGTCGAAATGGATCAACAATTGGCTCCGATTCTCTCGGCACTGTCCGAGCTGCCGACTCCGCTGGTCCATTACAAAGTGTGTTCGACCTTCGACAGTTCCCCCTCTATCGGATCCATAGGTCATGTGATGACCTTGGCACGAAGTCATTTTGGTTCGCAAGTCATGCCCGTCGTTGCCGCTACGCCTGCGCTTGGCCGATACTGTGTGTTTGGCCATTTGTTTGCGCGTGCGGGCACCGATGGTCGCGTTTATCGAATCGACCGGCATCCCATCATGAGTGTGCATCCGGTGACGCCCATGGACGAAGCCGATCTGGTGCGGCATTTAGCGGCCCAGAGTCCGCTGACCATTGCCAAGTTCGAGCTGCACAAGTTTTCTGCCGGACGCGATGCTATCGACCAGGAATTCAACCGGCTTATGGTCGAGCGGCCGCAAGCCCTGCTCTTCGATGGCAGCGAACCCGCTCACTTAACCGAGATTGGGCGCATGTTGCAGCAATGGGCTGAGCAACATCTTGCAGAACAAAAAACACCGATGTTTGCCGTCGGCTCATCCGGGCTCGAATACGCGCTCACTCAATGGTGGCGAGAAGCGAAGTTACTGCCGGTTGCCGAGTCCAAAGTGAGTTTTGATCCAGTGTCTCAGGTGTTGGCAGTCTCGGGAAGCGCCTCAGCGTTAAGTGCCCTGCAGATTGATGCCGCGCTGGCCGCCGATTTCGTGGATTTACCCATCGATCCACTTGCCTTAATGAGCCAACCCGAGGCGGCGACGGCCCGCTTGGTCAAGCGTACCCTCGACGCGCTGACTCAGGGGCGAAGCGTCATGATGCACACGGCGCGAGGCCCGAAGGATCCTCGCATTGATGCCTTGCTCGATGCTCTGATCCAAGGCGGCCAGACACGCGACGAGGCCAGGCACATGGGTGGACGCCAGCTCGGACAACAACTGGGTCGGCTGGTGGACGTGGTGCTTCGGCAATTTCCGCTGCAACGTTTGCTCTTGTCGGGCGGCGATACTTCGAGCCAGATTACCCGGGCCTTGGCCCCCGATGCGCTCCAGATCGAGGCTGCTCTGGCGCCGGGCGCACCACTTTGCGTGGTGCGTTCGAATCAAGCTCATTTGAAGGGTTTGCAGATTGCCTTGAAGGGCGGTCAGATGGGGCAAGCCGACTTTTTTATCCGTGCGCGCGACGGTCTTTTGCCGTGCCAGTAAAACACTAGGGAGTGAAGAAAGATGCCGCAAGCAAAAACTGAACAGGGCAAACGTGTCGCCGTCGTTACCGGCGCTGCGATGGGCATCGGGGCCGAAGTCTCCGCCCGACTCTGCGCCATCGGCATGACGGTGGTGCTCGCTGACCTGAACGAGAAAGCCGCTACCGAAACCGCCGGGCAATTGAAGGACCTCGGCGGCCAGGCCTACGTCCAGATCATGGACGTCAGCCAAGCGGAGTCGATCAGCGCAGCCTTCGCTGCCATTGATCGACAGTTCGGACGCTGCGATGTATTGGTCAATTGCGCGGGCGTAGCCAAGGTGTTTCCATTTCTGGATTTTCCGCTGGACAATTTTGTGGCGACGATGAATGTCAATGTCACCGGCACCTTGCTTTGTGCGCAACACGCCGCAAGACTAATGGTTCGCCATCAATGGGGCCGCATCGTCAACATTGCCTCGGTGGCCGGCATGCGCGCCGTCGGTAGCGGTCGCACGGCCTATGGCACATCGAAAGGCGCAGTGATTGCGCTCACCCGACAAATGGCCGTCGAACTGGCCGAGCATGGCATTACCGCGAACGCGGTCTGCCCTGGGCCAATCGACACACCCATGACTCGGGCCTTACACACCGACCAGTTTCGCAAAGAATACTCGAAGGCCATTCCGATGGACCGTTATGGCACCACTGCCGAAGTGGCCGCAGCGGTGATGTACTTGGTCTCCGACGATGCCGGCTATGTCACCGGCACGGCGATGCCGGTCGATGGTGGATTCCTCGCTTCAGGCGCGCGCGGCATCTAAGTCTGGCAAGGCATATCACGGTAGCCGGGTGGCGCGGCAACGGCCGTCGGCCACCGTGAGCCGACGGTTTCTCTTATTCTCCAGAGTCAAGGCAGCAGTATTTTATTTCAAATAGGAACTCTGAATTCAGAGTTCAGTTAAGATAACCTTCTCAAATAGCTGGTCACCCCCGCTTTGCCGAGGGGAAGACCCCACCCCCTGGAGACCCGCCATGTCCACGCCGATCGCCTCCGGCACCAGCAGCGCTGCGCTGATCGCGGGCTTTTTGAAGCCTCTCGGTGTCGATTGGATTTACGCGAGACCACACCAGACCCAAGATTCAGCCTTCGCAAAAGGAGTACTTAAGATGGCGCCGCTTCAAGCTTGGAAAATTCTTTTCATCGCGGGTTGTTCCGGTCTACTGGGCTTGCCGAGTTTTACTTACGCACAACTCTCAAACAGTCTTGCCCCTTTAGCTGCAACTCAATGGACTCGCGAGCATGCGGCACACTTGCTCGAACGCGCTGGCTTTGGTGGTACGCCCGAGGAGCATTGACCAATGCTTCGCGCTAGGCCTTGAGCAAGCCGTCAAGCGCCTGATTCATCCCGCGCCAAACTCGGTGGCTTTGCCGCCCTTCGATCACTCAGGCATCTTTGAGGAAGGCTTGGACCCCTTCCCGCCGAGTCGTCCCGCCGCCACCGATCTAGCCAAAGCCAAAGGCGAAGCGATGGGGATTGCGGTCAAGCCCACCGGTAATCGCCGCATCCAGCCCGCCGTGAACAAGTTTTTTTATTGGTTGCGTGCCAGCCGTTTAGAGACCGACCGGGTAGCGTATTGGTGGGCGGATCGTACGCTGCGCAGCGACCAACCCTTAGTCGAAAAGATGGCGCTCTTCTGGCACGGCCATTTTGCGACCAACGAAGACAAGGTGCGCGATTACCGAAAAAATTTGGCCTTGCTCGAGACTTTTCAAGAACAAGGTTTGGGCGATATGCGCAGCTTATTGATCGCCGTATCTCAGTCTCCCGCCATGCTGGCATTTTTGGATGCCGGTGTGAATGTTAAAGGCGCACCCAATGAGAGCTTTGCGCGTGAAATCATGGAACTGTTCACCATGGGCGTGGGCCACTACAGCGAACAAGACATTCGCGAAGCCGCGCGCGCCTTCACGGGCTGGAACTATCAAGACCTGAAATTCGTCGTCAACGCGGACAAACACGATGCCGACACCAAGACACTATTAGGGCAACAAGGCAAGTTTGATGGCGTGCAAGTCATTGATGTGATTCTCAAACAACCTGTCACGGCGAAGTTCTTAGCCGAGAAAATGTATCGTTACTTTGTGCGCGACGACATTTCCCCAGAACTGAGCCAGGCCTTGGCCGACCAACTGCGGCGCTCCAATTACGCCCTCAAGCCTTTTTTGGAGACGCTGTTCATGTCCCAAGACTTTTACGCCCCGCCCTCTATAGGTTCGCGCATCAAGAGTCCGGTCGAGTTCGCCATTTCGACCTATAAAAAACTCGGCCTCAATTACATTCCTGGCGCACCCGATCTGAACGAGACAACAGCGCGTCTGGGTCAAAAGCTTTTGAACCCTCCCACGGTCGCGGGCTGGTCCTACGGCAAAGCCTGGATCACGCCCAGATTACTGATGGAGCAAGGCAACTTTGCTCTGGACTTGTTGTTCCAGGATGTGGCCAGCATTGCTTATGATCGCTACGCCATGGTGGTCACGGGTGAGGAGGTGCGCGCCGTACAGCGCGGCATTCGCGCGGGCTTGGACATTACCAATGCGACCCGCCCTGCTGGTGCAGCAAAGGATGCGGGCGAGTCAATGGCACTGTCCAACAAACTGGCGGACAGTAACGAGGCTTTTAACACCCGCTACGGCGCTTATCGTGGTTGGCAAATGGCGATCGAAAAAGTCAAGCCGATTCCTCGCGAATTTGCCCGTTTGAACTTAAGCGAAATGATTCGTCGCTCAGGTGCGAAAACACCCCTGGACGTGGTGATCTATTTTGAAAAGCGCTTCATGAGCGTGGCTTTGGATGGATCGACCCGACAACGCACGGCGGAATATCTCAAGACCGAATTAGGCAGTGACGATGTGCGATGCCGATATTCAATCCAACCCCAGCTTAATACGCTTAGCCACTTCACCCCACTTAATCGAATCGGCAGACAAGCGGGTCGCAGCCTCTGCTGATGAACTCGCAATAACATTTTGATCGGTCTTAAGCAGTCGCTCCACAACATCAGGCGATTTGAGTGCATCGGCCAGGGCTTGATTGAATTTGTTCACCACACTGTCGGGTGTGCTCTTCGGCGCCCAAAACACCAGGCCAAAATTGGCTTCGTATTTTGGAAAACCTGCCTCGGCGATGGTTGGCACTTCGGGTAAGGAGGGCGCGCGCTCTTTGCCCGAAACGCCCAGCGCCACCAACCGACCTGAGCGAATGTGCGGTAATACCGTTGGCCCGGCAAGCAAGCCACAAGCCACTTGGCCACCGATGACATCTTGCATGGCGGGCGCGGGCCCTTTGTAGGGTACGTGAGACATGTCGATACCAGTCATCGCCAATAAAAGTTCCATCGACAGATGCCCGGGCACCCCGGCACCGCCAGAGGCATAATTCATCGGCGTGCTCTTGGCTCTTGCCACCAACTCGCCAACCGTCTTAACTCCGACTGCAGGGTGGCACACCAAGGTTTGACTAAACTGAGTGGCTAACATCTGGTTTTAAGTCGTCGAGTTTGTAGCCCAGACTTTTATACACATGGGGGTTCACAGTAAAAAGAGAGTCCGTCCCAAAGAGCCATGTATGCCCATCGCCTGCGGCGCGCGCGACCTCGGCACTGCCAATATTGCCGCCAGCACCCGGTTTGTTATCAATCACAATGGGTTGCTTAAGGCTGACTTGCAATTTATCTGCAATGGCACGCGCAACCATATCGCTCGGACCACCGGGTGGGAACGGTAAAAGTATGCGGATGGGCTTGCTCGGCCAATCGGCCTGCGCCAAGGCCGACGAACCATTAACGAAGGCCATCAATAGCATGGCGCTTGATACCAGGATGCTTTTCATTTTCATTATAGGTTCATGAAAAAGCTCCTTCTCTCACAACCAGTGGCCGCTCAGGCGGGTAGCACCGTATCGCGTACATCGTCACGGGGAAAAGTTTGAGCCACCTTCAACATCTACCGTCGTGCCCGTGACGAAATCGTTTTCGATCACAAACAGAATGCCCTTGACGGCCTCGTCCGAAGTGCCTGCCCGAGGGATCAGATGGTTGGCGGTCATTTTCTTATAGAGCGTGGTGGATTTTCCCTTTTTTAGAGGAGGTGGTGGCGCGTGCTGGTACATGATCACTTTACCCCATGGTGTCGAACGTGCCCAGGCCTATGCCTACGAGACGGCAATCATGCGATACTTTCAACTCTCAAAACGAATATACCGACTAGCAACCTTTCTGCGGATGAACCTTCCATGAGCTCACATCAGCATTCACCTGGCCAGGCTCAAGCACCCACCGACTGGAAGCACGATGGCGTGCGCGTCATACCGGCAAATCAACTCGATTCCAATACCGCGCAGACGCCTGGTATGGATCGCAAGGCAGCGATCAATTTCGCGCGTGTCGGAGCTCAGAAACTTTGGGCCGGTACGGTGCACATTCACCCAGATGCCAAAACCGGAGCCCATCATCATGGTCCGCTCGAGAGTGTGATTTTTGTGGTCAAGGGCAAAGCCCGCCTGCGTTGGGGCGAGAAGCTCGAGTTCGTTGCCGAGGCGGGTCCGGGCGATTTTATTTACGTGCCCCCCTATGTTCCGCACCAGGAGATCAACGCCAGCCCCGACGAGATGCTGGAATGTGTGCTGTGCCGAAGTGACGGTGAGGCCGTCGCGGTTAATCTGGATATCGAACCGGTCGAGCGCCCGCAAACAATACTATGGATTGATCCGACCCATCCTAAAGGCGGTGTCTAGCTCCCGCCGAAAACCTTCGATCTATGTCAAGCACCCTGGGTGCCTACTTGACGATGTGTCTCGTCGTCCTGCTTTTTTTGTATCGCCGCCTCGATGAGCTGACCCGCATCGGCCCGAGGCCACAGCCTAGTAGCGCAAATTCGGGCCTGTGCGAAGCTGAAGTATGCGAGCTGGGATCCTATAGGACTTAACGACAAATCCCCTCACCATTAAACTGCCAGAGTAAGGCAACCCAACACTGCGAGGATTTTTAAGAGGCGTGGTTCCCCGACTCAGTATTGACGCCAACCCCTCCAACCCAACCAAATTCAATTAAACCAAAGCAGCCTGCACACAGCTTAGTCACAGTCCACGCCTTAGTCTTGAAGATCTGTCTTTAGGCTCTGCATGCTCAATCGCTTGGGGTTGTTGCAGGCGGATACCCCCACAAACCCTGATTTAGGTTAGATCTAACCGTTTGTCACTTTGAAGGGCGATCCGGCGCAGAGCACTTGTTGGAAATACCTTGCAGAAATACCATCAGCAAGCTCGCCGTTGTTTTCGCTAGGCTTTTATTCAACCCCACCTGCAATTTCCCTCATCAAAGAACTGACTAATGAAACTCCTTAGAAAAGCCTTCTTCCTCGCGCTCGGATACCTCACTTTATTGAGCGGCTGCGCTACATCTGGTAGTACTATCGGCCCAGTCCCGATGGCACCCTTTCGACTTAGCAATGCTTACATTCAATGGATTGACAACCCAAGCATGCCATTCAAAGTTCAGCAAGTCACCTATGGCGGGGCGCCGCCCGCCCTCACTGAGAGTGCGAGAGAGATTTCTAGAGGTTATATGCGTTCTATATCGAGTGTGTTTAATCAGTATGCCGTAGATGATATGCAAAGCGCTTTGAGCGTAAAAGGTATTACTCCTGGGCAAGCGCAGACCATTACGCTCACGCAGGTAGACGGAGTGTACGGAGGCGCTGAAGTGTCGCCGTGATCCGCGTAAATGTTTTTGGCAATGCGACAAGGCAGAGCTGGAACGGTTTTGTCAAAGTAACCTCTGGCGTTTTGGTGAGTGGGCCAAATAACAACCCTCCAACAAGGGAGTTTTCCAAAAGTCTTACGTCCGGTGCCATAAGCGCCTTTCAACAAGCAGGGCTAATGAAAAATTAACTCAATTGCTTGAAGGGTAGCCAGAGCTCGGTCTTACTAGCACTCTCGCTTTTCATCCTTGGCCGACAGTAATCTGACTGCAACACCGACTGGGCGCTTTAGAATACTTTATTGCGACCCTCTTGGATCTCAACCAGGTCACCCTCGCTATACGCAGGTCCAGCGTGAGGATGGTACTTCCTCGACACCGACATGTACTTGCCGTACATCTCGTGCTTCACCTTTCGCTCGATCAGCACGGTCACGGTCTTTTGCGTTAAGTTTATTCATGCACGATCAGGTCGCCCTGGGCAATTTCGACGAACCGATGACCATCAAATGCGGATACGATCTTCGGCAGATTTTGTTTGAACACGGCTAACAATTGCAAATTGCTAAGATTTCCCGTTGATAAAAGCAAGAGCGTCGGATTTCCATTCACAAAGAAAGACTGCACAAAGTCGCTATCCTTGGTGACTACAACCCGAGCCTGCTCAATGGCAATCGTGGTGATTTCGTGATCTGGCGTCCGATTACCTTTGGGCAAATCCAAGGTATGCAATACGTCGTGACCTTGATCTTTTAGCCAATCGCAAAGCAGTCTCGGCAACTGGGCATCGATTAGAAACTTCATGCCGCGAGGCGCTCAAACCTTTTTACATGTGCCAGTCTTGCGGCAAAGGAAAGAACAGCGTAGATATCGTCTCGCTCGAGATCTTGATAATCCGCCAGAATGTCTTCAATACTCATACCGCTGGCGAGCCATTCGAGCACGTTTTCAACCGGATAGCGCAGGCCTCGGACGCATGGTTTGCCATGACAAATTTCAGGATCAAACGTAATACGCGGACTCATCAGCGTGGCCTATCAAGTGACTGCATAGCGCTAATTGTAGCCAAGATCGTCGTTTCCCGCCATCAAAGCAAAATCCCCTCACCACCAAGCTGCCGAGGTAAACGGCAGCTCAATTGTAGAAGTTTAGATTTGATCGGATAACAACACCGACAAAAAACCGGGTATGTCGGATCAAAACTAAACTTCTACGAGGCAGTTGTGTAAGATATTTCCCAATCCCGATTCATGAATCGGCTCGGCATCCCACTTATAAATCGGGGGTGGCTGTTCAGACAGCCAGGGTCACTTCTGCCGCCAATCTACATGCAAACTCCAAAGGTGGCATCACCCGATGCGTCGCGCCGTCTCCCGCGAAACTAATCCCCAAAGTTATAATCAAGGACGTACTTTACAAGGCCGTCAACCAAATCAAGTAAGTCAGCACGTTTAAGGTTATCGAAGAGAGCTGTCTTAAGGTCGTTGAGTGCTTCCTGTTCCGCCGTCTTATCTGAAACTGCGGTTTTTATCCAGCCACTTAGCGCCGTCATAACACCTTGCCCTTCTTTAAAATGGTCGACGGTCAAAACACC
>JANLRI010000221.1:0-4578 GCA_031361565.1 Betaproteobacteria bacterium
CATATGGTCCACCGCATTGCCAATATGCTTGAGGCGCTCGCTACGCCAAGCCCACACCGAGGGGCTAATGAAGTGAGCCGTTTTGATGCCCGCGCGCTTGAGACCACGCTCTAACCCAAGATTAAAATCGGGCGCATCGACTCCTAAAAATAAATTGGGGCGCCGTACAATGATCTTTTGCTTAAGCTGCTGGCGCATCCAGAGTAAACGTGGCAGAGCACTCAACACTTCTACATAGCCGCGCACCGAGAGAGCATCGATCGTCCAAAAAGTCTCGAGTCCTTGCGCTTGCATGGCGGGCCCTCCCACTCCGAACAGTTCCAGGGGCTGCGCAATTGAAGACTGTTTTAACCCTTGAAGCACAGCGGCGGCGAGCAGGTCTCCAGACGTTTCTCCGGCCACGCAGGCGATCTTCATGGGCGCTGACGATTATCGGACAATGCCACGGCTAACCCTGGACAGAAAGTCGAGAAGAAAGCGCAGGTCCTGGGGGTCACCCTCGGCTTTGGCTTCCTCGGCAAGGTTTTGCTTGGCTTGCTCAAAAGTGAGGCCACTCTTGTACAGAGTTTTGTAAGCACGCCGAATCCGACTGATGCGCTCGCTATCAAAGCCGCGCCGTTTCAAACCTTCCGAGTTAATGCCATGTGCTTCTGCGGTGTTACCCATCGCCATCACAAAAGGTGGCAGATCATGCAAAATCACGGTGGAAACGCCGGTCATCGCATGGGCGCCCACTTTACAGAATTGATGAACACCCGTATAGCCACCTAAGATAGCCCAGTCGCCAATTTCCACATGCCCAGCCAGATTGACTGTATTTGCCAACACAATGTCGTCCCCGAGTACACAATCGTGAGCGACATGCACATAGGCCATTATCCAATTACGCGAGCCAATCTTGGTGACACCCTTATCCTGCACCGTGCCCCGGTTCAAGGTCACAAACTCGCGAATCGTATTGTCGTCTCCAATCTCTAATCGCGTGGGCTCACCCGCATACTTCTTGTCCTGAGGATCGGCACCAATCGAGGCAAACTGATAGATCCTATTGCCACGACCCATGCTAGTGTTTTTGTCGATCACGCAGTGTGAGGCGATCTCGGTTTGCGCTCCGATCTGTACGTTAGGGCCGATCCGCGAATAGGCACCAACCTGCACAGTGCTATCAAGCTCGGCACTCGGATCGATGATGGCGGTGGAATGAATCAGGCTCGTCATGATCGAGGGCTTCCTAGGTGGGAACGTCTTACTGTCAAGAACTGGCTTTATTCGCTGGTCTTGATCGTGGCGGTCGGCTCGATGCTTCGCAAAGTACACATCAATTGCGCTTCGCAAGCTAGCTGACCATCAACCAGCGTGCGTCCCGAGTACTTCCAAATACCCGCGCGCATTTTTGTTATCTCAACCTCGAGACGCAACTGGTCACCGGGCACTACCGGCCGCTTGAAGCGGGCCTCATCAATGCCCACAAAGTAATAAATGGAGTTGGCGTCAGACTTTTTATCCATGGTTTGAAACGAAAGAATGCCAGCCGCTTGCGCTAAGGCTTCAATCTGAAGTACGCCGGGCATGACCGGAAGATGTGGGAAGTGGCCCACAAAGTACGGCTCGTTAATCGTTACATTCTTAATCGCGACAATGCTCTTTCCCTTCTCCAGGGAAAGTACCCTATCCACTAAAAGAAAAGGGTATCGGTGGGGAAGATGTTCAAGAATGGCGCGAATATCGAGGGCGATGCTCATAGGGTTTCTGGCTTATTTTTGTTAAGGGCTTCGAGCGCTCGAAGGCGAGATCTTAAATCGGGCAGGCCACGCTGGATTGCGGCAGACTTCTCCCAGTCGCGATGAGTTTGTAAAGGTGATGAGCCTGAATAAACGCCCGACTGACTGATTGTAGACATCACCAAGCTCATCGGAGTCACGGTCACATCATCGGCAACACTAAGATGCCCTAGGATGCCCACGCTTCCACCGATCATGCAACGCTGACCAATGCGCGCAGAGCCGGCAATTCCCACGCAGGCCGCCAGAACCGATTGAGCGCCAATCCGAACGTTGTGGGCAATTTGGATGAGGTTATCGAGCTTGCAGCCGTCTTCAATGACGGTGTCATCAATGGTGCCGCGATCAATTGAGCAATTCGAACCAATTTCCACATCGTCACCAATCCGAACCGCACCTAGCTGAGCAATCTTGATCCAACTGCCCTCGCCCTTCGCAAAACCAAAACCATCCGCGCCAATCACGGTCCCGCTGTGGATAGTCGAACCACTTCCCAACTGACAATCGTCATACATCACCACATGAGGATGAAGGCGAGTGTTGCGGCCAATCTTACAGTCCCGACCAATCACGCAATGTGCGCCAATAATGGCACCCTCATCAATCCTTGTGCCAGCGCCCACCACGACACCTGGAGCAAGACGTACCGTTGCGGCCAGGTGTGCCGACGGATGGATAAATGTTCCGGCCACGATGTCGACCGGTGAAGGCGCCAAAAGACTCGTTTCACTCGTTCGCTCGACTTCCAGTCTTGCCGCCACCCACTGGCTTACTCGAGCAAAAAGTGCGTAGGGATTGTCTACGGAGATTAAGAGTGCCGAGCTATTCTTGACTTGCGCCTTCAAGGAGGCACTTAATAAAATGACCGAGGCCTGCGAGCTATCGGCATGTTTCAAATACCGCCGATCGCTCAAAAAACTCACTGCGTCGTCTGTCGCTGATTCGAGGCCGGCGAGACGGCAAAGTCGAGACTCTCTAAGTCGCTGCCTCAGCACATCGCTTTGATCGCTGTCCTCAGGCAGAGCGAAGCCGACCCCTTCAAAGGCCTCGCTGATCGAGAAAGCTTGTCGTAAGGTACGCAAAACGCTCGCTCTTTATTGCTTAGGAAGTTTGCGCACAAACCGCCTCTCCGCCAAGCCGCTTTAACGCTGAGCGTTCAGAGTTTTCAGCACACGCTCAGTGATATCCACTTGAGGACTCGCATAGACAGCCTCTTGAATAATGAAGTCATACTTCTCTTGTTCAGCAAGCTGCTTAATGACGCGGTTTGCGCGCTCGACGATTTGCGAGAGCTCTTCGTTGCGACGCTGATTAAAGTCTTCTCTGAATTCGCGCTGTTTCCGCTGAAAGTCTTTTTCAAGCTCTGCAAATTCACGCTGGCGCCGAACCTTCTCGCTTTCTTGGGTGACCGCGGCATCACGATCAATGCGCTCACCGAGGGCTTTCAGGCGGGCGGCTACATCCTGCAACTCTTTGTCGCGTTTGCTGAATTCGGCTTGGAGCTTTTGATCGGCTGCTTTCGACGGCGCCGAGTCGCGCAGAATTCTCTCGGTATTCACATAGCCGATTTTTGGACTCTGGGCATGCGCTGATTGGCTCGAGATCAAGCCAAAGACGAATAGCGTCGCCGCCAGCATCTGCAGAGAGACCTTTGCGGATAACTTTAATGTTTTCGAAACCATATTGCTTGAAACACTCATGGGTGGACGATTGAAATAAGACATCATATTCTCTCTAGAAACCAGTTCCGACTTGGAACTGGAAGCGCTGTAGACGATCAGTAGGATCTTTCTTGGTTGGATAGGCAATACTCAATTTGAGGGGGCCAACTGGTGAAATCCAGGAAATTCCAAAACCAATCGAGGAACGCAAGACGTTGCTCCCAAAGGCCGTCGAATAAATCGCGTCAACCTGGGTTGTAGTTCCGTTAATGACTTTTGGCACATTGATTTTGGCAGGCAAAACCGTTTGCTGAGTTCTGAAAACCTGGCCGATGTCAGCAAAGAAGAAGGTTCTTAAATTGCGATCGCCACCCGTACCCGGCAGGGGGAAGGCCAGCTCAGCATTGGCGATGACGCGCGTCTGTCCGCCTAACGGAGTATCCGTGGACGAAATAGTATTGCCGGTAACGTTGTCCTTAATCAGAACATTGTCATAGCCGCCCAGGGATCCGTACTGAAAACCACGAACCGTCCCAATACCACCTGCATAAAAATTCTTAAACACAGGATAAGGACTTGAGCCTAAACCCTTGCCAAATCCAACATCACCGTTCAAAAGAAGTGTGACGCCCTTGCTGATAGGGTAATAATACTGGTGGTTATAGGTCAGGCGAGCATAGCGCTGCTCAGCAACGGGCAAGGTCACTTCAGCGCCAGCTGAAATGAAGGTACCTTGCGTCGGCGCAAACGCGCTATCACGAGTGTCTCGAATCCAATTGAGGCGAGTAAGAATAGCGGCCGTTACACCGTCCCCGGAGTCTTCCTTGGCTTTGGCATAAAGCGCGGGTGCGGTGTCACCGATGGTCAATTTGTTCTGTTCGTAGGCCAGGCCGAATGAGACGCGATCAATGCTCGTGTAGGGGATACCAAAACGCAATCCAATGCCGTTGGAGCGCAAAGTATAGTCGCCCAAACCTAGAGCTGCGGCGTTATAAAGACGTGTATACGCATCAAAGGTTCGGCTGATGCCGTCGTCCGTGAAATAAGGATCGGTATAGGCAACTGACAACGTGCGAAAAGATTTGCTCGTATTGATATCAAGATTAAGCTGTTTACCGGTACCTAAAAAGTTGGTT
>JANLRI010000234.1:0-2123 GCA_031361565.1 Betaproteobacteria bacterium
CAGATTGGCGATAAGGCCAGTGTGATTGATGCCTTCTTCACCTTTGCACAAGCAGAACAACAGCATGAGGCACAAGAGCTGATTAGCACCGAGAGCCTGAATGCAGAGGCGGCCAGGCGCTATATCACCACCTCACTAAAACGGGAATTTGCCAGTGACAATGGTACTGAGCTCAATACCCTTCTCCCCAAGATGAGCCCTCTTAATCCGCAATACCTGACCAAAAAGCAAAACGTATTCCAAAAAATTGCTGCTTTTGTTGAGAAGTTCAAAGGTGTGGGTGGGCAGGTTTAAATTACCCTAAGCCCCCTCAAAAAACTCCTCATCCAAGCGCTTCAAATACAAAACCTCCTCAACCCGACACCCCACGTTGTAGCGAATCAAGAGGTCAGCCAAGCGAACGCTATCGATCAGTACAATCCGCGAACCAAGATCCTTCGCCGTCTGAGTTGCAGCCGGGCTGAAAGTGGATGTGGTCACGAAAATCCCCTTACCCGCCTTCTTCAAACTAAGCGCCCCAAAAAAATCCCGAATATCTGCCGCACTAATGTTAACGCCTTCCTTGTAACGCTTGGCCTGTATATAGATTTGATCGACGCCTAAAGGGTCCTGGTCAATCACGCCGTCCACTCCGTTATCACCACTTTGACCAATCGCCCGCCCTGCGTCTTCGGACGTACCGCCATAGCCCATGGCGATCAAAAGATCGACAATCAGTTGCTCAAAAAACGCGGGGCTTGCATTACGTACTCTGTCTAGCAGCTCTTCCGCTAGGGCAGCCGAAATCAACTTGTGTGCATGGCGCAAATTCTCATCAGGGGTCGAGGACAGCGCAAGTTGAGGGGACTCTGAAGGCTCGATCGTTTCGGAGTCAGTAATCCGAGTTTTAAAACTACGGAACTCTTCAAACTGTTGCAGGTATTCGTTGTTTATCTTCGCACTAGCGTCCGCAAGCGCCCGGGTACCTCGGTCAGTAATCACGAAGAAACCCCGGCGGGTCGCTTGAACTAAGGCCGCTTGCTTCAATTAGCTTTTAGCCCAATGCACTCGATTACCAAAACGAGTCTGCTTGCCACTTTGCAAAAGCACAGTTCGTTCGTCCTGCGAAAGACCAAGTTTGTCGGCAAGTTGGTCAACCACATCCGAGATACGAACCTCTCCGTGGGCAGCGCTTTCCAACACGGGGCGCATAAGCGCTTGATAGTCAGGGATCATAGGAAAAATATACCTCGTTGAGAATCAGTCATTTAATTCATAGCTTGTGCTGCGCCCACCAGCCGTTGATTTCCGAAGCACACGAAGCCCCAGCCCCCTACCCCACAATACCAGCAACAAATCGTTGAAGTTGCCGACTTTCCGTACTCACCTCGGCCAGCAGTTGATTCCAGTCATCTGGAGGATGGCCGCTTTCCAGCATCTTTCGGAACACGCGGTAAGCGTCGTCGCTGCTTTCGTAAGCACGCTTGCTGTCTTCATCGTTCACCCATGCAAGCACGATGACCTTGCTCGGGGCGTGATAGCGGAAGAACAAGCGGTATTGTTGGAAAAACTTGGCGCGTAACCAGTGTTTGTGATTTTCACCGAGGGTGTTGCCTTGGCGATACTCCGGGCGCGCCGGGTCTTGAGGAATGGCGTCGAACGCCAGCTTTGAGATTGCCGCCAGTCGCTTACTGGCGTTCTTCTTCACATACCCGAGCGGGTCCTTTTGTTTGAAGGTCTCAACCTGCAAGGCCAAAGCCTCAAGCTGAGCCAGGAACAAAGGGTGAGCGAAAACTGTCCAACCGTGAATGACTAGTAGCGTGGGAGTGGACTTGCCCTCACTCATTCATCTTCGACCGACAAGGTGCTGTCTAGATTGACCACAACGCCTCCGACCAAGGACTGGAGCCTTTCGACGAGGCCAGCATCCACGGTCCGGAGACGCTCGGGATGACTGGCGATGTCGCGGGCCAGGAAGTCCAGGAAAGCGCCAAGCACCGGGTCGTCACCCTCGGAGGCCTCGGAACGCGTCATAACAACTTCCCCGCTAGAGCGGATGGTGTAATGGATCTTATCGCGCTTACCTAGACGAAGAGCGCGGCGGACGGTTTCCGGCACCGTGGTCTGGTAGCGGTCGGTGAGTT
>JANLRI010000308.1:0-5321 GCA_031361565.1 Betaproteobacteria bacterium
TAGAGCGCCGGACTGTTAATCCGTAGGTCCCTGGTTCGAGCCCAGGTCGAGGAGCCAAAAATACTAATGCAATCAAGCCCTTAGCGCTCCGGCGTTTTGGGCTTTTTTGTTTTTCGGTGTTCCAGGCCAGAAAGTTCCGTAAAAGTTCCGTAATTCTGGGTAGTGCTTCTTGGATCACTTCGTTCACTGCTGGCCGCTAAATCATCGGTATTGCGGCAGACGAAAAACGAAAGCAGCCGCCTCGCCTGTGTCATTACTTTGCGCGGCGCAGTCCTTCGAAGGGGTTTTCAACTTTCTTTTTCACCGAGCTTTTAACTCTTGAGCGATCAGCCGGGGTCATCCCAAAGACGCTAAAAAGTTTGATCATCTGCGCCGCGTCTTTCGACTCTAAAAGCCCTTCTAAACGCTGCTCACTGACGTAATTGCAAAGGGCCTCAAATGCTGGTCGATCTGTAGCCGTAGCCAAGCCTTCAGGAAGGCTCGCGGCCAATTCCCGCCAAACCGTCGCAGCGTCTTTCAAAAGCCAGCTAGGAGGCACGCCGATAACTCCAACGCCTTGCGGTTCATCTTCGCGGTCTTTAAGGCGCTGTGGGTCTTTCTTGTACGATCCTCGCGCCTCTAAAACAGCCGTAGGGGTTCTTGATCTTGCCATAATCTTTGATTTTTGCGGAAGTAAAAAAGAAGGTTCGCATTCGGTCGCACGAGCCTAGGGCTTATACTTTCTTGGTGCCCCCACCGCTACGCTATTTTCTCGCACGTCGTGAGCAGCGCTTTAGAAAGTCTAAAGGGAAGTGTCTATCTTCATCATGATGCGAAACACTTTTAAACGAGAAGTCTAATGTGGCTCCTTCAAGCTCTAGGGGTTTTCTCGCTAATCGTGTTCGCGGCGGTCTCTTGCGACTCACCACTGACACCAACGAAATCAAATCCGAAGGACGCTGAAGTTACGGCAATAGTCGAAGAGCGCCGACGCAAAGAGTTGGAGACCTGCCTTGCTAAATCGGCTGACATCGTTGCACTAGCCAAGAAGAAAATCACCCAGAAGGACTACGACGGCGCATCGAACGTGCTGAACGATTGCATAGATGACGGTCGAAAAGACGAAATTCGTACTGTTTACAGGGAAGCTAGGCTGTTAGGCGCGACGGATCGCCTAACAAAGATCAAGAACAGCGACGATAGGCTTGCATTACTCAAGGATATTCAATTTTTTTCGGAAACTTTTAATCCAAAGATTGATAAAGAAATCGAAGGCTTGCAAAAGCGCCTAGATGCAAAGGAGACCGCAGCCGTCAAAACCAAGAAGCGCAAGGAAGGCGTTGTCATCGGAATGTCAAAACAAGATGTGCTCGATTCGTCGTGGGGCAAACCCCAACGGGTTAACCGCGACATCTATCCCAACAATCGCGTCAAAGAGCAATGGGCATATTCTGGCGGATATTTGTATTTTGAAAATGACGTTCTCACGTCGATTTCGACTAGGCAATAACGATTAACACCGAAATGGTGATTCTTATAAGATCGGCGTCCAAACTCCTCGCGCGTGCGCGCGGGAAAGCATTGAAACCCACGATCACAAGAATGCTGCCCACATATTATTTGGCCGTTTTTGATGTAAAGCAATAACGTGGAGGATCACGCTCGGTCTACGGTGCAAATGTCCTGGACTTTGCAGCCCCCTAGCACTAACAGCCTTCGAACAACTCACAAGCCGCACCCTGATCTTCAGGCAAGAACCTAGCCGGGTGACCTTCACCGTAGGGCCCTGGCTGATCGTACCGGTCTGGGCTTGAGCAATAGCCGGTGTCGGTATGGCCGGGCCGCATGTGCCAAAGGCATTGGTTACAAGATTGGTTCACCGCTGCGCTTATCAACATTGGGTAGTCGCGCTTGAGATCACCAAGGCTCATCGCCGGGACTACTACAAATTCAAGCGGGCCTTCCTTAAACTGAAGTCGCCATGAGCACGCCTTACGGTTCGCATCGGGCTTGAGCAATGGGTTTAAGGTCTCGTGCAACGGGGTTACAGCGTCTGCAACAACCGGCGCAACTTTAGCCTCCTCTAAAACACCCCTTACGCAACTCGGTTGTTGCACGACTGTTGCGTTAGCCGTTGCGCCAAAGACTGAGGTTTTATGCGGGTTTTCGGGCTGTTGTTGCATGGCTGTTGCGCGGTCTGTTGCGCTTAAACCCTCAAAAGTTGCGAGTTGCGGGTGTATAGCGTCGCAACTCGCAACTTCACGCCCTAACAGCCGATCTCTAAGGCTCATTTCGTAGCCTCTCGGGGAAGGTCGCCTTGCTCACGAGCCTTCCGAATCGTCCGGCTCACGTTCGACTTATGAAGTTCCAACTCTGTGCAGATTTCACCTTGCGACAATCCCTCTCGGGTAAGCTCCACCACACGGTCATAGGTCGATGATTCCAGTGTCTGAATCGTCCATGAAGCGCGACCATCGGTATCGATGAGAGTGAATTCCAGCCCTTGAGCATCGTCACCGGCAAGGTGCCGGGCTTTGGAAAAGATCATGTTGAACGCAGCCCCTTGCTGCGGGTCGTAGTCCTTTGGTCGTTCTAGCTTGATACTTAGGTCAAGCAGGTCTTCACGCTTTGAGCTTCCACGCTGATCGCCGCCCTTGCCGGAATGATGTATCAGCAAAACAGCTATGCCCCTGCGACGAAGGCTTAACAACCAGTCGGCAATTGGGGTCCAGCTCTCGCCCTCATTTTCGCGGCCAGTCCTGCACCAGGCACTTAGGTTGTCGATCACAATAAGCGAGGTGTCCCGTTCGATCAACGCTTCAATGCGGGCCTGCCCTTCAAGATCACTAAGATCGGGCATTGTGTCGTCTTCCGTCAAGAGGTCGGGAGTAAACACTTTGAGGTAGCCAGGGGAAGGCTCTATGTCCGGCGTGTGCATAGCAAGGCGCTGCTTTAGAACATCGCCCGGCAATTCACCATCAAGATAAATCACTTTCCTTGCGATGTCGGCCTTCCATTTTCCGAAGCTCCCACCGGTAGCGACAGCGAAAATAATGCCCATCGCAAAATGCGTTTTGCCAATACCGCGCGGGGCAAAGACCATGCACAAGTCTTGACTGTTGATTATCGGGTGGAGGATAGGCGCGCGTTTCTTAAACTCCCGCTTGGCGAGTTCATGAACGCATAGCGCTTTGAGGGATTTAGCCATGGGTAGGCCTGCTACCTGAGAGTCGAGCGCGGCCTTGGCAATCGCTGCACCACCAAGAAAGCTGTGAACTGACTGGCCCGCCGGGGTCATTTCCGAATAACGAGCGAGTACATCGACGGGGGACTCAAACACCGCGCTCATGGACGACTCTCCAGTGCTTTTTGAAGCGTGCGCGTGAAGCCTTTGAGTGTGCTGGCGTCGCCCTCCTCAGAAATCGCCGCTAGTGCTTTAAAAAGCTCATCACCGCGAGGGACGGTGCGCCTTAGTCCGCGTAACAACTGTTCGGCTTTGGCCTGCCCTTCGATCACTCGCTCGGCTTCGCTCAATGACTCATCAATGTGCGTTAGCATCGCGCCCCCTAGACCGAAGGCGCAAGTTCTTTGCGCTGTGCGTGTAGCTTGGTCACCAACTGACGCAGTTGGTCGTCGTTAAACCCGGCAATCTTCGCCCGGTTTATTTGCTCCACCTCGTGAGCTGGCCATCCAACCGCCCTTGCGCTAATTTTCACGGGTTTTGTGTAAAGCCCCTCGGCGATGGCTTGGTAGTGCCCAGAGCGGCCTACGCCGGACACTGCCAAAGTAGGAGCGATTCGCAGTAGATTCGAATTCATTTTAATGTGTCCATAAAGACGCCGACGGTCGGCGATAGACACAATTTTCGGGCCTACTCTCTTGGATTTACACCCCATAAAGTTTCGAAACTTTTAGGGTTCTTGATTCTTGTTCTAGTTATCGTCACGACGCCATTCAGCGGTTGCGTCGCAATATTTTCGAAAAATGGGTACTGCTTGTTTCTTCGTGACTGGATAGAATTGGTTGCCGCTGTCAGGAACGGGCGCTGCTTGTAGAGGCTTTGCGCTTCGTTAGCAGTCGTACCAATAACCTTGCCCACAATTCGCCAAAATTCCTTACCCACCGGAAAAGGTTTTCCGCGAGAATCTTTCTCTCGCAGTAAGTCGTTAACAACACGGGCAACTTTCGCTTTTTGCAATCGACGTTTGCGAATTGCAGCAAGTTGCGCGCCCTTCGGAAACGGCTTTCCAAACACACGCGGATCGTCCCAGCTTCCGGCACTCGCACCCACAATCAAATGGTAGGAGTTGCAAAACTCGGTGGCTAACCAATCGGGCATCACTAAGCCCCTTTGAGCGCAATGCATTGCGGCCTTGACCACGTAGAACCGGTCTTTCGTTTTATTGAGCAGGTTCTCGCATTCCCTGACTTTTTGAGCGCCCTCGATTTGAAACAATGGAAGCGTGGGGTTGCCAATGTTTTCCCCGTTCGCCATTGCAAATTCCGTTAGTGCGGAAGCTTCTTCGAAGGTAGCGGTCCAAGGATCAAATGCCATAAAGCGCCCCTAGCGGCCCCTAAAATGGATCGCAACGCCAGCCGGTAGGGTTCCGGTGTTCGCCCCGTCGGGCTAGGCGCTGCGAAACTGGTTATGCTTTGCCTTTACCTCGCTACTGAAAGCTGTAAATCCATCCCCTTGAGAACTGCAAACAAAGTCTTGGCGGTCGGGTTGCCTTTTGGCGACAACGCCCGATAAAGGCTCTCTCGCGGAATTCCTGCACGAGTAGCAACGTCGGCCATGCCTTTGGCCTCTGAGATATGTCGCAATGCCATCAGCAAGGCACCATACCCGCCCGGCTCTTGCGCCTCTTCTAATGCGGCTTGGAGGTATTCGCTTGCAAAATCGGGATCAGCTTTAAGCATGCTGACTACGGCTGAATCATGGGTAATTTTGGTTACTGTGCTCATTTCTTGGTGTTCCTTTGTTTCCATTCGGCCCATCGTTCCACCGCCGCGTCAATGTCGGGTTGCTGCGATTTTTTACTGCCACCGGCCAAGAGAATGACGATCTCTTTACCCGACTCGGCGTAATACACCCGATACCCTGGCCCCCAATCTATTCGCAACTCCCATACGCCCGACTCAATCGGCTTGCAGTCGCCATAGTTACCTTGGGCCATCCTGTTGATACGGACCAAAACCCGCGCCCTGGCTTTCGCATCCTTGAGGTTGTCAATCCACTTTTGATAAGGATCGTCGCCCCCTTCGGTCGTGTAGTGAATTACCTCAATCGGGTTCATTTGTGTATTTTACGTTACAGATAGAGAAAGTTCAATAGTTCGGCC
>JANLRI010000351.1:0-7219 GCA_031361565.1 Betaproteobacteria bacterium
CCTATCGCTACCAGCTCAAAAGCAAAAATGGTTCTCTGACAAGCTATGACATTGCCGCACGCGTTGAAAGCGAGGAAAATATTACTACCCCGGCGGGCACGTTCAAGGCCCTGCGCATTTTGCATGGTGGGCAGTGGAATATTCCGATCGTGCAAGCGGGCGAGGTAAGGGTTAGCTCGGGTAGCCTACGTTCAACGCTTTGGTTCGTTCCAACCATCGGCAACTGGGTACGCTTCGAAAGCGAAATTCTCAATAGCGACGGTAGCTTGGAGGCTAAGGTGACCCAGGAGTTGATTCGTTTTGACCGCCTGGCGATCAATTAAGCAATAGGAGAATCCCATGAACACTCTGCGCTTTTTAGCAAAACAATGGCTAGGTGCTGGTGCGATCATTATGTGGCTCGCGAGCGGCCTCACTCCGTCGCCCATGCCTACGGCTCTAGCGGCAGGCACAGAGTCGAACGCACCCGTAAATGCCCGCATTAGTGATTTTTCCGAAGGGAAAAGGGCTATTGATGAGAAAAGATGGGACGCTGCGATCACTCATTTCAACAGAGTAATCTCTCAGGATCCATCGAATGCCGACGCCCACAATTTCTTGGGGCTAGCCTACCGCTGGCAGAACCGACTCGACGACTCGCTCAAGGCTTATAAGCAGGCACTCGAAATCGACGCCAGTCATCTTGGCGCGAACGAATATTTAGGGCAAGCTTATCTGAAGATGGGAGACAAGGCGCTTGCTCAGGCGCAGCTTGGCAGGCTCAAAGAACTTTGTAGTACTTGCAAAGAAACTGAGTCTCTTGCAAGTGCACTTGCCGCGAGCAACTAGGTCAGAGCACGAGATCAGACAGCGTTTCGAAAGCGCTATTACTCCCAAAGTACGGGTGACTTCGAGCGTGACCAAGCTTCGAAATGGTCTCCATAGGCCTCTTCAATTTTATTGCGTTTTATTTTGAAGGTAGGTGTCACAAAGCCATTCTCAACGGTCCAACCCGATTTCACAATAATGATGCGATCCATCTGCTCGTGCGGATCTAACTTCTCGTTGATTGTCTTCATATGCTGAGCCAAAGCACTGGTCAATGCATCCTTGGCAGTCTTCGCATCTTTCACACCGGTTTCTGAAAGCATGACCAGCCCCAGGGGTTGGCCCAAATTGGCCCCCACCACGGCGCAAGCTTCAATGGCAGGATGCATGACCAAAGAATCTTCAATCGGCGCCGGGGCCACGTACTTACCCTTCGATGTTTTAAACAAGTCTTTCACTCGTCCAGTGATCTTAAGATTTCCTTCGCTGTCCAGGGCGCCCTTATCGCCTGTGCGTAGCCAGCCATCTTCAGTCATCGCTGCTTTAGTTAACTCGGGCTCTTTGTAGTAGCCGAGCATGACGCAAGGCCCGCGCATTTGAATCTCACCGGTATCGGGATCAATTCGTGACTCAACACCGGGATAGGGTTTACCGACCGTGCCGGGACGCAAGGTGCCGACGAAAGTGGCATGGGAGATGGCGCCGTTTTCGGTCATGCCATAACCTTCGATGATGGGCAGGCCGAGCCGGTCGTACCAGCGTAGCAGCGCGGGTGGCATGGGTGCGGCACCTCCCGCAGCCACCAAGACTTGGTCTAGGCCCAGACCCGTGAGAATCTTCTTCTTAATAATGCCGCGCAGAATCGGAATCTTGAGCAAGCGATCTAGTTTCTCGGCGGGCATTTTTGCCTGCACGCCTTGCTGGAACTTGACCCACAGCCGAGGCACAGAAAAGAACAACTGCGGCCGAGCACGCTGAATGTCTTTGACAAAAGTCTCAAGGTTTTCGGCAAAGAAAATATGCCCTGCGATCAGGAACGACATGTGCTCCACACAAATTCGCTCGGCGACGTGCGCCAGGGGTAGATAGGAAAGCATCCTAGCCCCATTCGGGAGTGTAAAACGCTCCTTGGCTGACTTGGTACCCCACCCCAAAGTCTTGAAAGAATGCATCACCCCTTTGGGCATACCGGTCGTGCCCGAGGTATAGATAATGGTGGATAGTTCGTCCATTTCGCGACTAGGCGAGCCGACTATAGGGGTCGTTTTGGACACAATATCACCCCATAGGGGGTAGGACTTACGAACACTTTCAGGGGAAAGTTCGAAGGCGATGCAGGGCAAGCCCTCGGGTACACCGGTGCGCATCATTTCCCAATCGTCGAGCTTTCCAATGAAGCAAAGTTTAGCCTCACTATGAGCCAAAATTTGACGCACCGTCTCGCCTGCGAGAGTCGGATAAAGGGGCACGGAAACATAACCGGCCATCCAAATCGCAAGATCGGTCATCACCCATTGGGCGCAATTCTTCGACATCAACGCGATTTTGGTCCCGGTCGGCCAAGCTTGTGCCTTGAGATGGGCAGCCATTCTTGAAACTTCGTCAAGCGTTTGAGACCAGGTGTAATCCTTGACAACTCCGCCGCCCATAGGCTGTGACAGGTACACTTTGTCCGGTTGGGTCTTGGCCCAGTGATAAAGCTTTTGCAAAGGCAAGTCGTCAGCCGTGAATTGAACGGTACCAGTCATCACTGTCTCCTCGAATAGGTTTCTTGAACGCTATGCCACATTTTTTCACGTGGCTTTTTGCAAGCTTATACGAGCTTCTTCTTTTTCGGTAATTATCGGTGCTAAATTTCAGAAAATCCATAGGGTTTCACGGATGTTAATCGTAGGCGGCGGCATTGCAGGCCTCGCAACGGCCTTAGCCTTGGCGCAACAAAACATTGCCAGCACGGTCTTGGAACAAGCTCGCGCGCATAGCGAAATTGGCGCGGGCATCCAACTCGGGCCGAACGCCTTGCGATCACTCGCGGCGCTGGGACTGCGCGAGGCCCTTGAACCACTTGCCTACTGGCCAAGACAAATTGTGATGCGAGACGCTCTCACCGGCGCGCATCTGCATCACCTAGCGCTTGGGGAGTCTTTCGAAAAACGTTTTCGCGAGCGCTATGCCTGTCTGCATCGTGCCGATCTTTTGAAGCTTTTGCTGGACGCTTGTCGCGACCATTCTAAGATTCGCTTGTGCAATGCAACGCAAATCCAAAGTATCGCGAGCGAGCCCAACTTGGTACGAGTCCGCGCTGTAGACGGCCAGAATTTTGAGGCGGAAGGTCTCATTGGCGCAGACGGTTTATGGTCAGGCGTGCGAAATGCGTTGTTGGGGTCTCAAACGCCTCGCTTCTCTGGAGACATTGCCTTAAGGGCCTTGATCCCCTGCACGCAGGAGGTGCGCGATGTCGCGCTATGGCTCGGACCCCAATTGCATGTTGTGGCTTATCCGGTGAAAGCAGGGCATTTGCTCAATCTAGTCGCGATCTGTGAGCACCCCGAAGGACAGAACTTTCGGGGCTGGGACGAGCAGGTGCCGAAGGAGTGGATTAATAAGTTTACTGGACATCATTCGGAGCTCGACCTCTTGCTCGCCTCAGCGAGCGCTTGGACTGCATGGGCCTTGCATGATCGCGATCCGATTCAATCCTGGTCCAAGGGACGTATCGCCTTGGTGGGTGATGCAGCCCATCCCTGTCTTCAGTATTTAGCCCAGGGTGCCTGCCTCGCTTTGGAAGATGCTGTGGCCATCGCTCGACACTTGGCGCCGCTACACAACGCCACGCGCACAAAGGAAGCGGTGAACCCTACTAGTGCGTTTACTGCCTACAGTGTGGAGCGTCAGGGTCGAGGATCAAGAATGATACGCACGGCGCGGCGCATGGGCCAGCTTTACCATGCGGCTGGCCCGCTTCGACAGGTGCGCAACCTGGGCATGCGATTCACGCCCGAGTGGGTCAGTCGCGAGGCGATGGCTTGGATCTACGCGGCCTGAACGAGGTGGCCGCGATAGCGCACGATCAAGCCGATCAGAGGATGAGCAATTTCCACAAAAAATTGAAAGCAGCCTCCGACTGTACTCTCGAAGGCCGTGGCACGCGGACCAAGCCAGAGCGGCAAGGCAAGGCCAAAGACCGACCATCCGCGCAAGACCAAATGAAGCTCCTGGTCCTTTACAATGACCGCCATCGCATACGTCGTCGCACCAAAGCGCTCACAGATCAAGGTCTCATCGCGCCCACGCCCTGCATACTGCACACTGGAAAAACTTTGTCCCGCAACGGTTCGCGTCCACAACTCAGCCGACCTCCCATCCTTTAATTGACGCTTCTGAAAGCGCACTTGTATCGCCTGTTCGATACCGGCCTCGGGAAATCCAATGACCTTGGCGACGAGCTTTGCGAAAATATTCGTGCCACGTTCAACCCTACAAGTACCCGTGAACTCGCTGGGCGGGCTAGCGGCGTGCAGAGCACGTACCGGCTCTGGCAAAGCCGTCCATGCCTCGCCGAGCAAACCCTCGTAAAGTGATACTGGTCGCGGCAGCTTTTGAGTACTCGTATGCAGGCATCGAAAACCCGTGAAAATCTGGCGCTTCAAAAATAAAATCTCGTAGTCGCTCAGCTCAATTTCTTCAAGTGCCGCGCGTGCGCCCAGTGGAGGCAGCACACCACCTAGCGCACGGCGCACAATTGCCTCCACTGCCATAGCAGGAATCAGAGGCCCATCTGCGCCTTCGGCCACCATATGCCATTCGCGAGTCATGGCGTTATCATCGTGGTCTACCCCGCGCATCTGGACAAACATGCCTCCACGATGCTCCCCCCAGCGTACATTGTTACTGCACCAGTCAATCAAGCCAGAAAAGGCCCTAAGGCTTGGCAACAGGCGCCAGCGGACCAACCAGGCCAACGCATTGAGCAGGCGGTGCAAGACCGCGGGCACGGGCGCCGCACCGACCCAAACCTCATGGACTTGTGGTGCTCGCTCGGCCAGCAGCACGAGATCAGGTACATCGACGAGCGAAAAACGTAGTCGTCGCAAGGGGACATGGCCCGGGACCGCAATCACAAAGTGTCGCGATTCGGTGAAGGGATAGGCATGGGCCCAAGCGCCCGCACGTTTGATGACCACCGCCTGTCCTGCATAGCCTGCCACGGCCTTGACCACGTTCAGCCCGACACCGGCGTAAGGAGACGGAGCGATGCCTGCGCAAATGGAGTGGATCTCCGTAAACCCAATGCCGTCGTCGTCCCTGCTTAAGCGCCTCACCACCGCCGCGCTCAGCACGGGGAAACTGGACACTCCCGAGAGCACAAAGACCCCTGCGCTTTTTGCAGCTTGATCGAACTGAGCAACGCCTTTGACGAAGAACGAGCCATCGGCCAAATCAAGATAGTGAATGCGCGCCGCAATACAAGCCTCAATCACCTGATAGCTTTGCTCACCATAGGCTTGAAACGGACCGCTTGCATCGACCACCCAATCAGGTGCGATATCTCGCAATTGTTCAGCAATTTTGGTCGAACGATCAAAGCGCAGTGCGAGCAATTCGGCGCGAGCATCGGCGCGGCGAGCACAGCATTTTTTTGCTTGCTCAAGAGATCGCCCAGCAACAACGAGACTAAGTCCGGATTCATTTTGTAAAAGCTCGACGATGCGGCTACCAAAGGCACCATAGCCGCCAATCAAAAGGATTTTCATTGGTGCCGCTGCAAAGCCATCATCCTAAAAACCGATCGGCCTGCCCGGGCTCGGACAAGAAGCAGACCTCGCGTCGCCCAAACCAGCGCAGGCGATTACGTGCGACAACGGCATACAAACCGTCGCGAATTGAGATAGGCAGTACTTCAAAGATTCGCAGCAACGACCAGGGAAAGCCCAGGCCTTGAAACATTTTGAGACTGCCTTCGCTCTTAAACCAGGCGACGCCGTTCTCTAACAAAATATTGGTTTCGTAGTGCACAGGGTCAAGTTCGAAGTGCCGGTACAAAGCACGGCCAAGAGCCGTTTGCGCGGGTAAGAGCCGATACTTTGCCTTTGTGTCGTGGCGCAGGATAAAGCGGGCGAAGCCCGAGCACATGACGCAGTGGCCATCGAAGATGATGATGGGGCGATCATCCGGAAAAGGCGGTACTGCGGGGTCGAGTCGATAACTGAAGGCGGTCATGAATGCCATAAGAAAGCAGCCATTCTAGAGCAGATTGCCTTCCATTTAGTGGCCGTGGAACTTATTAAAGGGCTGAAGATCATGGAAAATAGTGCAGGCTTTCACTTCAAGAAACGTTCACATCACCACAAGGAAATTCCATGGCACGAGTACGCTGCATCACTGAAATGGGTATGGGCGTTGATGTCCACGGTCGCGATTCCACCAAGGCAGCACGCCGCGCTGTATCGGACGCCATTCGTCACAGCAGCATTGGGTTCTTTCGCATGGTCGATAAGACCGCTCAAGACATGTTTGTCGACGTGACCATTGCCGTGCCCCATCCCGAAGACGTCGACACCAAGACCGTGGCGGCCGAATTACCCTACGGTACGGTGACTGTGGTCGCCATCAAAGGCGGTCTTGAGATTCCTTCGGATCGCGGCGGCGACTCCATCATCATCGCTAATGCAGCCGTTATTGTCAGCCTTGAAGACGGCAAGCCCGCGTAGCCTTCGATGCGTGAGGCAAGCAGCTTTTTCTAAGCCACGGGGTTAGTCTCGATGCCTGAATAGTCTCATTAGCCTAGATAGCCGAACCAACCGCTGACTTGCGGTGAAAAAAGCGCCGCAAAAGATGTTCCACATCATCCACAAAGGTATATACCACCGGGATCACCAACAAGCTGAGAAAGGTAGAGGTAATCAATCCGCCTATCACCGCCACCGCCATCGGCGAGCGAAAGCTTGGGTCCACACCAATCCCCAAGGCAATCGGCAACATCCCTGCTCCCATCGCAATCGTGGTCATGATGATTGGCCGGGCCCGTTTGCTGCAAGCATCCACCAAGGCATCGAAGCGCGACAGGCCTCGGTCGCGGCGCGCCATGATGGCGTACTCAACCAGAAGGATGGAGTTCTTGGTCGCGACGCCCATCAGCATAATTAAACCAATGAGTGAAGGCATGGAGAAGGCCTTGTGCGCGACCAGAAGGGCTACAAAGGCGCCCCCCAAAGACAGGGGCAAGGCCGCAAGAATCGTCACCGGTTGAACAAAGTCTTTGAACAAGAGCACCAGCACAGCATAGATACAAAACACGCCAATCAGCATAGCCATTCCAAAGCTCTCGAACAGCTCACTCATTGCCTCAACATCGCCCAGTTCAGCACGCCGCACCGACGGAGGTAGAGACTTGATCGCGGGCAGGGCATCA
>JANLRI010000254.1:0-3734 GCA_031361565.1 Betaproteobacteria bacterium
GCAAGGCAAGGGCCGAGTGCCCGCCGTTGAAGTGCTTTTGAACACCCCGCTCGTGGCGGACATGATCTTCAAAGGTGAAGTAGGCCTGATTAAAGACCTGATGAAGAAGAGTCGCGAGCTAGGTATGCAAACCTTCGATCAGGCCTTGTTCGACCTGTTCGAGGCCGGTAAGATCGAATATGAAGATGCGCTTCGCAATGCAGATTCCGTGAATGACTTGCGATTGAACGTCAAGTTACACAGTAAGCGCGCGGCGAAGAATCTGGGCCAGGCGACCGAGCATCTCGGTATTGTGTAATTGTGGGCTTTCTCTTCGGTTGTCGGTCACTAAGTCTGAACAAGCGATTGCGCATGATCCGGGAACCTTTGGAGGAAATGTTTGTTATATTCTTTTGAATAAAGAGAAGGTCGTGACGACAAAGTATGGATTTACCGACTAAATCAATCCCTGAGCCCAGTCGCAACACGAAGATCTGGGGGGAGTATGACTTGGTTGTGCTGGGCGGCGGTCCAGCGGGAATTGCCGCTGCTGCGTCGGCCGCGCGACTGGGTCAACGCACCTTGCTGATTGAAAATTACGGTTTTTTGGGCGGTATGGGCACTGCCGCTGGTGTGACTAACTTCTGCGGTTTGCATGCCAATGTGCACGGCCAGGTGCGTCAGGTGGTGCACGGTATCGCGGACGATCTCCTTAACCGAATGCAGGCCTTGGGAGGCCTTAACCAGCCTCATATGCTGTTCGGTGGAAAAATAGCTGCTCAAGCTTATGATAATGCGGTTTACAAAGTGGCCGCCGATGATTTACTCATTACTAGCGGCGTGCAGATTCTATTTCACGCCCTTGCGGTTGGCGTGGTGATGAGTTCCCCATCGACCATAGCCGCGCTTCTTATAGAAACAAAGTCGGGGCGCTTTGCGGTGATGGCTCAATGTTTTATTGATTGTTCCGGCGACGGCGATATGGCGGCCTTTGCAGACGTACCCTTTGAAAAGGGCCGCGACGGGCAAGGCATGATGTACCCCACAACGATGTTTCGGGTCAACGGCGTCGACGCCAAGAAGGTCGGACAGAGTTATCTGCACCTTGATGAGTTAATGATGAAAGCTGAGACGAAAGGTCATCGGTTTGCACGGAAAATGCCTATTATTCGGCCGCAAAAAAATAATTCAGAATGGCGCGCGAACGTGACCCAGTTGTCTAACACCGACGGTTCACCGGTCGACGGCACCAACGCGGCACAATTGAGCGAAGGTGAACTTCAAGGTCGAAAACAGGCGTTGGATTTCTTTAGGTTCTTGCGCGAATCCGTGCCTGGCTTTGATCAATCCTATCTCTTGGAGATTGCACCGCAGATTGGCATTCGAGAGACTCGCAGAATATTAGGCGAGTATCAACTCACTGAAGGCGATGTACTCGATTCCGTCAGTTTTGTAGACACCATTGGTGTCAATGGCTGGATGATTGAGGAACATGTCGCCGGCAACGTGACTTTTGTTTGGCCTGAGGTTCCAAATGGCAGGGGTTTCAATCATCTGCCCTATCGAATGTTGTTACCGCTGCAAGTTGATAACCTCCTGGTGGCCGGAAGGTGCGCATCGATGACCCATCGGGGTCAATCGGCGGCGCGTGTGTCTGGCGGATGTTTTGTCATGGGCCAGGCAGCCGGTACAGCGGCTGCTTTAGCTTTCAAGAACAACTTCAGACCGAGAGATTTACCCGCCGGTGTATTGCAAAGGCAGCTTGAGGTTGATGGAGTGTTTCTCGGAGTCGATGTTGCGAAACTCCACGCATCGCTGCCGCTAGTGTGACTCATCCTGCTGAGCTTGCAGGTTCTCCGCCTCGGCTTGTTTTAAATTCATTTGAAAGCAAAACAAGCGACACTCAAGAGCGCCGTTAAACAAGGGGTACTTGCGAAATTCACGCAGGCGGATTTGCCCTGGCAGGCCACGGTCGGAGCTGATCAAACATGCTCGCCAGCCAGAAAAACCATCGCGCAGATTTTGCCCAAGCGCAACCGGATCAAAGGTGGGACCCATGCGCTCTCCGTAAGGAGGATTACTGACCAACACTCCTGCCGTTTGGCCTTGCCAAGGTTTCGCACGCTCTGCCGGGCAAACAGACCACTGAATGACATCAGCCGAAAGACCTGCTCGCTCTGCATTGAGTTGCGCCATTGGAATTAGCGAGGCGTCGATGTCACTTCCTTGAATACTCGCCTGTAGTCGGCCTGCATGGGCGCGTTGCTCCGCTTGCCCGAGTTCTTCCGCCCAAAGCTCCTCATCAAAACCAGCGAGCTTTTGAAAAGCAAACTCGCGGTGCAAGCCCGGGGCGATGCTCAGAGCCTGTTGTGCAGCCTCGATCACGATTGTGCCTGAGCCGCAGAAAACATCGGCGAAAGCCAGATCTGGCGTCCAGCCGCTGAGGGCAATTAGGCCTGCGGCGAGGTTTTCCTTAATGGGAGCCGCGCCCTTGTCCTCGGCATGGCGCCAGCCGCGCTTGAATAAGTTCTCGCCTGAGCTGTCCACGTATAGCGTCGCTTTAAAGGGCTCCAAGAACATGAAGACGCGCACATCGGGCGCCTCCGTGTTGATGGATGGCCGGTCGCCCAGGTGCTCGCGCAGCCGATCACATACCGCGTCCTTGATCAGAAGGTTTGCGAAATTCAGGCTCTTAAGCGGCGATCGCGTTGCCGAAGTATCGATGCGCAAGGTTTGGCTGGGATGCATGATGGCCTCCCAGGGGATATCTAAAGCCAAGTCGTATAGATCACGTTCTTTTTTGTAAAAACCTTCATCGAGTTTGATGAGGACTCGACTGGCCATTCGAGACCAAAGATTGACGCGATAGATGAGCGCCCAAGAGGCTCGCAATGAGGCGTCTTCATCTACAAATGGCTGGTCTGCGGCAACCTGGAAAGAAACGCCTCCCGGGACTTCCTTTAAGATTTCGGCGCCTAGGCCTTTAAGTTCGATGGCGAGCGCGGACTCCAGTCCGCGCGGGCATGGGGAAAAAAGAATCAACAAAATATATTCAACAACATGAGTTCAAACCAATGCACATCATTGCGGGGCAAGCTTGGCAAGCTTTCGCTCAACAAAGTCCAATCGATCTTGACCCCAAAAGGATTCTCCCTCGATGAGGTACCAGGGCGCGCCAAACACTTGCAGGTCCATGCCTACCTGAGTATTAGAATCGTACTCGGCTTGTGCCGTGGGATTCTCACAGTCGGCTTCTGTGAGATCTCCTGCGCCGGCGAGTTTGGCGAGGGCGTGCAGCTCGCTGCGATCCGCAATGTTTTGTTCGTCGGCCCAGACGGCCTTGAGGACGCAACCGGTGAGGGCCAGCGCAACCGCCTCACCATAGCGCTGCCTGGCCGCAATAATGAGTCGCGCGGCATCGTCGCCTGCCACTGGGAAAAATTTAGGGTTGATATTTAGCGCGATGCCCAGATGATCGCGCCAGCGCGCTAATTCTTGCAGGCGATAGGCCAGACGCTGCGGAGGGCGCTTGCCCAGCGGCAAGCCACCGGAGACCGAAAACACCTTGCCCATGTCGCAGGGTTTGCAGCGCACTTGGGCTTTGTATTTCGCCGCCATGGCGAGCAAACGCTCGTGGCCGAGGTAGGTCCAAGGCGATTGCGGTGTGAAGTAGTAGTCGATAATAGTCATGATGTTGAATGGTGAAGTGTAAGAGAGAACATTGCGCTCATGGAGCTAGTGGAGCTAGTGGCATG
>JANLRI010000394.1:0-4299 GCA_031361565.1 Betaproteobacteria bacterium
GGCGCGTTCGCTCGGTGCGCGAGTCATCGAAACCGACTGGCCTGGCTTTGGTCCCCAGAAAAACCGGGCTCTGGACGCCGCAAGCCTTGCGTGGGTGTTTTCTATCGATGCAGATGAATGGCCGGACCAAGTACTTTTAAAAAGCATGGCGACTGCCCTGGAGCGCCAGGCGAACGATCCGTCCGCACCGCTGGCCTATCGGGTGAAGCGTTTAAATCTATATCGGGGCAAGCCGATCACCCATGGTGATTGGGGTCGTGACCGGCCCCTGCGCTTATTTAAAAAAGAGATGGGGCGATTTTCTGAGGTTCTAGTCCATGAAAGCGTTCTGGTCCAGGGAACGGTTGGAATGCTTGAGGGGCTTCTTTGGCATGACTCCGTCGCAGACTACTCAGAGGGTGAGCGCAAGTACCGACGCTATGCTGAGTTGGCCGCGCAAGAGCTTGCCAAAAAAGGTCGAGGAGGACTCTTGTCGGGACTCTCGCATGCCTTTTTCGCCTTCTTGCGGAGCTACCTGCTTCGGCGAGGTTTCCTGGATGGCCTGGGTGGTCTGCAACTGGCTTGGCTGGGCGCAGGCTATACGTTTTTCAAGTATTTTCTGGCTCGCCCCAGGCGGTAAAAACGAGACTCAACATGATGGCGTAGAAGTGACCTTCCGCGACTACAAACAGAGGCGAATCGAACATCGAGTGAATCGCCAGCATAATGATCAAAGGGATCGCGAGCACCTTGTATTTCTCTGGCAAGGCCTGTGCTTTCCAAAATAAGAATGAGAGAAAGCCAAGATAGGCCAGCACCCCAAGCGCGCCAAATTGCACGGCGATGAAGACGTATTGATTATGCGGGTTGTAGGAGCCCGTTTTGCAACTGAACGCGGTGGCCCCACGCAGACAATATTGACCGCGATAACTGCCCGTTCCCCAGCCGAGCAGCGGACGCCCTTTGATGGCCGACCAGCTTTGCTTCCAGAATTCAAGCCTTTGACCGGTCGAACTATTCTCCAGCTTGCCTTCTTGGAAAAGTCGTATTTCATCATCAATTTTTGAGAACCGCGATTGGTTCTTCAAAAGATAGGCTCCAAGGGCAAGACTTAAGCCGATCGTTAAGATGAGCACCGCCACGCGCATACGCTTGGGTGAAAAATGCCAAACCATCCACAGTAAAATGCCGGCCAAGGTTAAGTGGCCTGTTCGTCCATCTACCAAAACCCAAACGTTGAAACAAATCAATCCAAGACCGAGCCAAAACAACCAGCTCTTGAAGCCTTCGCGCTGAAGCGCGTAAAACCTGATCCACAGTACGGCCAAAAAGGTCATAAACAAGTTTTGAATCAGGTGATGCTTGAATACACTGTGATCCCAGCTCTCACCGCGTCGGCTGCCATCGGCCCAGGCGAAGGGCCAAATACTATGTAGATATGAGGCGCAAAGCGTGAAAAGCATGGCGAATGCAAAAATTTTCAGTCCCTCATCTCGGACGCCGGTGCGCGAGAACAAGGCCATGAAGACCGGTACGAACAGCAGCTTGCGGTAGGGATGCAGGCCTTGATAAGCATCGGTCCAACCCACGCCAGGATAGAGAATGCCGACCAGAAATAGCGAAAAAAAGACGAGACTAGCCAGGGCAAACGGATTGCGCCAACTGGTTTTTAACTTTGATCGAAGCTCGGCGGACAAAAGTGAAAGCACTATGGCCAGGCTGACGAAGATGTTGACGGCCGCCGTGCTGAAAGGCAGCATCGCAATGCTCAGCAGCAAGCTTAGGGCTGCGTACCCTTCGATATTTTGGGGCCAAAGCTGAGACCTGTTAAGTGCCGCAAGACTCATTGCTTAACGCCCAATAGGCTTCGAGTAAACTGCTGGACGGCACCGCAAGGCAAGGATGGATTCAAGATAATGAAGTTGCGAAATTTGTTAGAGTTAATGGGCCTGAAACAGGCGCCAAAACGATTCTCATATCGATTAAAAAGTTTCAATCTTGCCCGTTTTGGAGAGATTCGGTTTGCCCAATGGCTTCACCCTCGGGCTGAAGACTATCAGTTAGACACTTCTATTGTCGACATGTTTTCGCCGTTTGTGAAAGTGGGCGATTTTTGTATTGATATCGGCGCCCATTGCGGTGATTCTACGCTGCCCATTGCGCTAGCCGCAGGTCCTAGCGGAGCCGTGCTGGCCATGGAACCCAACCCGTTTGTGTTTCCAGTGCTCGAAAAGAACGCTCGCCTCAATCCTGATCATGTCCGCATTCTGCCGATGTTGGCAGCGGCGGGGCGGGAGAGTGGGGCGATGGAGTTTGAGTATTCTGATTCTGGTTACTGTAATGGCGGTCGTCATGAAAGCATCAGTGCCTGGAAGCATGGTCATGCTTATAAATTGTCAGTGCACGCCATTAACCTCTCCCATGAGTTGCGTCAAGACTTTAAGCACCTCCTGCCTAAGCTCAGTTTCATTAAGGTGGATGCTGAGGGTTATGATCTTTTTGTACTTGAGGCGATCACGGACATTGTTGACGAGTTTCGTCCGGTGATAAAGGCTGAGGTCTTCAAGAAATCGGATAAAGCCTATCGCGAGGCTCTGCTCAATTTCTTTTTAAACAGAGGCTATGAGGTACGTCGTGTCGTGAAGGAGCCTTGTGTGCCGGGCGAGGTGATTGGCCTTGCGGATGCTATGAAATGGCCTCATTACGATATTTTTTGCAGCCCCAAGCCTTGGCTGGGTTAAAGCGATGCAAGCTTTTCAGCGTGATAAAAGTATTTGGCGAACCTTAGGCTACGGCTTGAGAAAAATCGTTGCGCCGCAGGCCTTGTTGTCGATTGAGCTGGCTGAGCAAGGCCTGCGCTTTAATCTACCCACTGAGTCCTTGTTTGCGCGGCATTTGTATAAATACCGGATCTACGAGCCTCTGATTTCAAACTGGCTGATTCGCAATGCGGCCGCCTTTCCGACAGGGATTTGCGTGGATATCGGTGCCAATTTCGGTTGGTACAGTTGCCTGTTGGGCAAACTGTTGCCTGATCGAAAAGTCTTGGCCTATGAACCAGAACCCGATAACTTTGCGTTGCTCACGCAGCAGTTGGCCCTGAATGAACTGTCCCAAGTGAGTGCTTTTCATCTTGGGTTAGGCGAAACCAATAGTGTCCTAAAACTTCATAAATATAAGGCGTCCAATAGTGGACGGCACTCGCTCCTGCCATTGCATGGCGGGGAAAGTGTCGATGTGACTGTGCTGCCCTTGGATGAGCATCTCCTCTCGATTGGGCTTGACTCCACGCCGATTGCCTTAATGAAGATCGACATTGAGGGTTATGAAGTCTTTGCCCTGCGGGGTGCGAGGCACGCTCTCACGCGCACCCGCGCAATCGTCATGGAGTATTCTCCAGATCTCATGAAGCGGGCTGGCCTGGATCCCCATGCCTTGCTTGAGCTGGTCGAGACGCAAGGGTTCGTGGTTCAACGGTTCATCAATAATGGCCCATCACAAGACGAACCAGGGCTACAGAATGTTGATTTCCCGTCCTTGCGGGCCGAGCAAGGCCAATTGGATTTATTGCTCAGCCGCTGAGTCCCGCGCCTCCGGCTTGACCTTAATCAACGTCGGGCCGACCGCGCCTTCGATCTCAATTTGAAGCTCTTGTCTTAAACCCAGTAGAAAAGCTGCTTCAGTGGCGACAAACAATGGACCAATGATCAGGCCCATCATATCGTCTACAAAGGCGGGTTTCTGTCCCTCCCAATAGTGGCCTACGAATTGGAAGACCCAGCCAACAATGAAAAGGCCAATACCCCAGGCGAGCCACTCGGAAGTAGGCGAACCTGCGGCCGACTGCCCGAACATTAGGCTGAAGGCCAGAAACATGGTCAAAGCCATTCCTAAGCGCATGTCCATGATCAGGTAATAGACCGAACTTAGAAAAATGACGATCAAGGCAGGCGAGACCATCATATTGCCAATGACGAGGCTGGGCCGCGACAACAGCACCGCCAGTCCAACCACGATCATTGGGATGCCAATGAAGTGGGTCGCGATGTTGCGCTTGTCGCGGTGATAGCTTGCATATTGGGTAAGTTGTGAGGCCAGTGATTTCATAGGATCCTCCAGATCACCAAACTAGGACAGTACGATATCGTACTGCTCTTGGGCGTATTGGGTTTCTACCTGTAAAGAAATACGTTTTCCGATGCTGTCACCCAGGCTCGCTAAGGCCTGCGACTCCTCTTCGAGGAACAGGTCAATGACGTCTTGAGAGCCAATGATGCGAAACTCCTTGGGGTTGAACTGTCGCGCTTCGCGGTCGATCTC
>JANLRI010000411.1:0-6952 GCA_031361565.1 Betaproteobacteria bacterium
CTACTTCCCGCGCCTTAAAGAGCGTCGCCTCCAGCAAGCGGGGACACTGTCCGGTGGCGAGCAGCAGATGCTCGCAGTTTCCCGAGCCCTGATGCTTCGCCCCAAGCTCCTATTGTTAGATGAGCCCTCCTTTGGTTTGGCACCACTGATTGTTCGCGAGATCTTCGGCATCATGAAAACGATCAATCAAAAGGAGAAGGTGTCTATTTTATTGGTCGAGCAAAACGCTGCAATGGCGCTTGAGCTTGCCGATTCGGCCTACCTCATCGAAACCGGGAGTGTGGTCATCAGCGGGCCTGCTGCCGAGATCAAACAGAACGATGCGGTGCGTCGGTCTTATCTGGGTTACTAATATCTCGGTTTCTCAAATCGGCCACACAATATACTGATCCTACAAACTTCTTTCGGAACGGCATTCATGGACCCATTTTTGCATCAAGTTTTGGCGGGCTTAGCGACTGGCGGCATTTACGCCAGCGTCGCTTTGGCTTTGGTGATGATTTATCAAGCGACCCACCACATTAATTTCGCGCAAGGAGAAATGGCGATGTTCTCAACGTACTTAGCCTGGGCCATGATTGAAGCAGGTTTCCCATATTGGGTAGCGTTCTTCTTGACGGTAATCTTTGCCTTTATTATCGGGGCTGCTATTGAGCGTTTCATTGTCCGACATGTAGATAGCAATTCAATTCTCTCTGTTGTCGTCGTGTTCATCGGCCTGTTGGTCATCATTAATAGTATGGCGGGCTGGATTTTTTCCCACACCATTAAGAGTTTTCCCAGCCCCTTCCCTAAGGAGGCCTTGTTCGGAAACACTTGGATCTCCTCGCATGACTTGGGGGCGACCGGTGTCACCCTAGTGGTTCTTTTAATTCTATTTGTATTCTTTAGGTTCACCTCACTGGGGCTGGCCATGCGCGCGGCAGCACAGAATCCGGTGTCTAGCCGCTTGGTCGGTATTCGGGTGGGCTGGATGCTCGCGCTGGGCTGGGGCTTGGCGGGAGCGGTAGGGTCAATTGCTGGAATGATGGTCGCACCGATTGTATTTCTCGATCCCAACATGATGTCCGGCATCTTGCTTTACGCCTTCGCCGGAGCGCTCGTTGGCGGCATCGACAACCCGCTCGGAGCAGTCATCGGAGGATTCATTGTGGGCGTACTCGAAAACGTTCTGGGGGCCTTCGTCATTGGCAATGAGCTCAAGCTCACTGTGGCTTTGGTTCTCATTATTGGTGTGCTCACCGTCAAGCCCTCGGGCTTGATGGGCAAAGTCCACGTCACCCGGGTATAGTCAAAATGAACAAAAACTCTCTAGTCTTGTGGTTCATTCTCGCGATTGTGGTTTTGGCTGTGCCTTTCGTCCTGCCGAATTACCAAATCTTTCAGCTCACCCTCGTGATGGTTTACGCCATTGCCTTGCTGGGTCTAAATATGCTCACCGGCTACAACGGTCAAATCTCTCTCGGTCATGGAGCCTTTTATGCCATTGGCGCCTACACGGCCGCCATCATGATGGACAAAATGGGCGCACCCTACTGGATTACCCTACCCGTTGCCGGTGTAGTCTGCTTAGTGGCTGGATTCTTGTTCGGCTTACCAGCCTTGCGTCTGGAAGGGCACTATCTCGCCTTGGCGACTTTTGCGCTAGCGGTCGCGCTCCCGCAGTTGTTGAAGTACAAACATTTAGAGCAGTGGACCGGTGGCGTGCAAGGCATCGTCATCACAAAACCTGACGCTCCCTTCGGCCTGCCTTTGAATCAAGACCAATGGCTTTATTTCTTTTCACTTGTGGTGCTGCTTTTCATGTTCTGGCTCGGCTGGAATATATTACGGGGCCGAATCGGACGTGCCATGCTGGCCATTCGCGACCATCCCATTGCAGCCTCCGCCATGGGCATTGACAATGCCATGTACAAATCCCTCACCTTCGGCATTTCGGCGATGTTTACTGGCGTCGCCGGAGCCATGGGCGCCATCGCCATTCAGTTTGTCGCTCCCGATAGTTTTTCTGTGTTTCTCTCAATTACCCTGTTGGTCGGCATCGTCATCGGCGGTCTTGCATCGATTTCCGGGGCAATCTTCGGCGCCTTCTTTATCCAATTTGTCCCTAACATCGCCGATAAAATCTCCAAATCAGCACCTTGGGCGATCTACGGTATTTTCCTGATCTTGTGTATGTACTTCTTGCCTTACGGTGTTGTGGGAGCGATTCGCATGCTGCGTGCACGCTTTGCCGCGAGAAGCGTTAAGCCCACGAGTGCGTCACCATCCTAAGAGCGCCAGATATTGTGTTTTATACTTAATTTTCCCCGATCCAATATAGAGGAGACTGAAATGAAGAAAGAACTCACCGCAGCGCAAACCACCAAGCGTCAGACGCTGAAAATGTCGTCAGCCTTGGCCGCGACTGTCGCTCTCGGCGGTACGGCTAGCCGAGCTTTTGCCCAGAAGAAGTATGATCCGGGCGCAACGGACAAGGTCATTAAGTTTGGCCAAACCATGCCGTACAGCGGACCAGCATCGGCCTACGCCACCATCGGAAAATGCGAAGCGGCCTACTTCAACATGATTAACGAGCAAGGTGGCATTAACGGCCGTAAGCTCGAATTTATCAGCTTGGATGACGGTTATGCACCGCCAAAGACAGTTGAAATGACCCGCAAGCTCGTCGAGCAAGACGAAGTGTTGTTTGTGTATGGCATGTTAGGGACACCGCCCAATAGTGCCGTTCACAAGTACATCAATAGTAAAAAAATCCCTCATATTTTCTTGGCAACCGGCGCCAGCAAGTGGAATGATCCAAAGAACTACCCGTGGACAATTGGCTGGCAACCCAACTATCAAAGCGAATCCAAGGTCTACGCTGCACATTTGCTCAAGAACACGCCAAACGGCAAAATCGCCATCCTTTACCAGAATGACGACTACGGCAAGGATTACTTGAAAGGGTTCAAAGATGGTCTTGGCGACAAAGCGAAGACCATGATTGTGTCGGAAGTCAGCTTTGAGGTGACCGACCCCACCATTGACTCTCAAATCGTGTCGCTCAAGGGAAGTGGTGCCGATATTTTCTTCAACATCACTACACCAAAGTTTGCCGCACAAGCGATCCGAAAAGTAGCCGATATTGGCTGGAAAGTGACCCATTACCTGAACCAAGTTTCCGCCTCTGTAGGCTCGGTGTTAACACCTGCCGGACTGGACAAATCAGTCGGCCTGATTTCAATGCAGTATCTGAAGGACCCAAACGACAAGAAATGGGCCAATGATGCAGGGCTAAAAGACTGGCTGGCCTTCATGAAGAAATACTATCCCTCTGGTGATCTGGTCGACGCCTCCAACGTGTACGGTTACTGTTCGGCACAAACCTTGGTGCATACATTGAAGGCCTGTGGTGATGATCTCACCCGTGCCAACGTGATGAAGCAAGCGACCAGTATCAAGAGTCTGCAATTGCCGATGGCAATACCTGGTGTCATGATCAGCACAACACCTGATGACTTTGCGCCGTTCCAATCGATGCAATTAACCAAGTTCGATGGCAAACAGTGGGTTGATTTTGGCGACATCATTAACGTCCGCTAAAGAGCTGTACTTATAAAAAAAGGCCCGAATCGCTTCGGGCCTTTTTTGTTTCTGACTGGCTGGGTTGACGATGTTTCTTCGACGACGTCTGTTCGCCTACTATCTTCGCACAAAGCGCTGCGCCCGTTTTCCAGTGTCTACCTCGGAGGTGTATACGCTACCCTGGGAGTCAATCGCAATATTGTGAATCCAGTGAAAATCACCCGCCTGACGGCCAGGACGTCCGAAGCTTCCAATCACTGCCCCACTCTCGCGCAGGACAATTCGCACCTCGTTGTTCGTGCCATCGGCAACCAAAAGATAGCGCTGATTAGGGTCTTCGGAGGGTACAAGATCCCATACCGACCCGGAGCCTTTGGTTTCGGGTTCGTAGACAAACTGGCGCACAAACTCACCATTTTTCGTAAACACCTGGATGCGGTTGTTCATCCGGTCACAAACATAAACCAAATTATCCCTGGTCATTCGTACGCAATGCACGGGCATGCCAAACTGTGGAGAGTCCGGGTTGTAGTCTGCAATCTTGGTGTCGTCAGGACGTTTGCCGTAGGCACCCCAATGACGCTTATAGGCGCCCGTGGCGGCATCAAACACGATCACTCGGCGATTCCCATAGCCATCCGCCACATAAAGCTCATTGGCCACTACATCCATCTCCATGTGCGCCGGGCGGCCGAGCTGCTCAGGGTCATTACTCCCCTTGCTTGCTCCAGGTTTGCCAATTTGCAACAGGAATTTTCCCTCAGAGGTGAATTTCAAAAGCATATGATCGGTGGCCGCGTTGCCGCCCAACCAGACGTCGCCTTTGGGGTCCACATAGATGCCGTGCTCATTGGAAGGCCAGTCAAAGCCCTGCCCTTTGCCGCCCCAGCTACGCAGCAAATTACCCTCCCTATCAAACTGAAGGACCGCTGGCGCAGCGCTGCAACACTTCGAACGCTTGGGAGTCAAGGTGGCACCACGTTCGTCTTCAGTGAGGGTTAGGGGACGATGAATCATCCAAATCGTATCGTCGCTGGCGGTCGCAATGCCTGCAACTTGGCCAAGAATCCAATTGTTGGGCAAAGGCTTCGGCCACGTAGCGTCGACCGCATAGCGCGGGCCAGCGCTGCCCGGTGCGGCGCCCTCAACTCTTTGCTTCACCGCAGAACAAGATGCAAGAGTAAGGAGCGCGAGAGCTACCACCATTGATCGAAAATCTATTATTTTTCGCATAAAATCACCTCTCAAAAACGCATTTCGAATACTGCTCACTAGACATCTTAGCGGGCAGGCTCACATTCACTTACCAAGCATTTCATAGACACTGACGGTATTCACAGGCAGGAGCCCACCACCCGCTCAATCAATTTCCAGTCCTTGGTGATGTGGCCGTTCAGCATCAACTCTGCCAAGCCATGCACCAGCGACCAGGCCAGTAAGGTGGCGACCTTCTTCTCACTTTCACTGAAATGGCTCGGCATGGTAGCTTGGATACCCTCGCGCAAACCCCTCATCGCCAATCCAACCTCGTCCAGCGCCGCATCCAAGGGGCTGATGGGCGGCACATAACTAAAGATTAAGCGAAACAAAGCAGGGTTTTCCGCTGCAAAACGTACATAGGTTACACCGCTGGCGACCAGTGCGGCTCGAGCGCCAACGGCCTTTTGGGCAGCCCGATGCTGGGCGGTGCCTAAGCGCTCTAGCCCTTCGTGCGCCAAAGCCAACATCAGTGCCGATTTATCAGGGAAATGGCGATATATCGCCGTCGGGCTGACACCTACCTCGCGAGCAACCTCTCTTAAGCCAAGTGCCTCACCTTTTCGATCTTCGAGCAACTTAAAACCAGCCTCGAGCAAGGCTGCACGAAGGTCTCCGTGGTGGTAGTTTTTCTTGGCCTCAGATTTTGGCTTAGCTTCAGGCTTTGGCTTAGCTTCACGCTTTGGCTTAACGCGAGCGGCACCGGGGGTAGCAGTGCCGTCGATCATCAAAAGCTTGTTTTTAGCCCTAATGTTGACAGTGTTATCTTTATTCCTCATAATGTGACTACTGTAAACATTTTGATCCGATTTCACAAGCCGAAGATGGGTTCGGCATCACCAAAGGAACAATCATGGCGAGCGCTGTCGAAAAAATGATTCGTAATACGGTCACCAAGGGTGTGTTGAAGGTCGCGGAATTTAACCGCAATCGCCTGGAGGCGCCCAAGCAACCCCACCCCTACCTCACCGGCATGCACACGCCGATGTCGGAAGAGAAAACCATTAACGTGCTGAAAGTTGTTGGGAGCATCCCCCCTGAGTTAGATGGCCGCTATCTTCGGATTGGACCTAATCCAATCACCGCTCCCAATCCCGCAAGCTATCACTGGTTCACAGGCGACGGCATGGTACACGGCGTGCGACTACAAGCGGGCAAAGCACTCTGGTATAGGAATCGATGGCTACGTTCTACCGCGGTCAGCAAGGCCCTGGGCGAAGCACCCGCCAAAGGTACGCGGCATGGTGGCACGGACACAGTCAATACCAATGTGCTTGGGCATGCGGGAAAAATCTGGGGCTTAGTCGAGGCCGGAGCCTATCCGGTCGAGCTCGACCAAGACCTCAACACGCTTGCTCATAATCCGTTTGAGGGTTCCCTAAAGGGTTCGTTCTCTGCACATCCCCATCTTGACCCAGATACTGGCGAAATGCATGCGATCTGCTATTTCGGCCCTGATCAAACCACCATTCGCCACGTCGTGGTGGGTATCGATGGCAAGGTGCGTCGCGAGGAGCCTATCGCTGTCAAGCACGGTCCGAGCATTCACGATTGCATGATCACAAAGAATTATGTACTGGTGTTTGACCTGCCTGTGGTCTTCTCCATGAAAGCTTTACTTGCCGGCCGCCCCTTCCCCTATGCCTGGAATCCCGAGCATCAAGCGCGCGTGGGTCTTTTACCGCGCGAAGGAAAAGGTAGCGACGTCATTTGGTGCGATGTCGATCCAGCCTATGTCTTTCACCCCTGTAACGCATATGAAACAGAAGATGGCCAAGTCGTGGTCGATGTTGCTGCCCATGACACGATGTTTGCCGAAAGTACCCAAGGCCCGGACTCAAAGCGAGTCGCGTTTGAACGTTGGATCGCGGACCCGCACACACGCAAAGTCACTCGCAAAGTGTTGGACGAACACCCTCAGGAGTTTCCGCGCTGTGACGAGCGGCTCATGGGTAAACCCTATCGCTACGGCTATGCCATGCCCCTGGAGAGCGAATTCACCAATTTTGAACCGGCGCATCACTACATCAAGCACGACCTGAAATCAGGTACACGCGCGATTCATGACTTTGGTGCCCACCGCATCCCAGGTGAGTTTGTATTCGTTCCGAAGCATAAGGGTTCGGCG